>VBAR01000002.1:0-300000 GCA_005882315.1 Bacteroidota bacterium | reverse complement strand
TGCAAAAATATGGTCTTACTTTGCATCTGTAAAAGTTCCACCGCCTTTTGGCACGGTTTTCGAAAATTGGTGCATGTAAATCAAAATTTTAAAAATAATCCTCTAACAGAGTTACTTTTTTTAATTCTCAGTATTAAAATAATAAACAAATAATCGTATGACAAACACTAATTATCCTTCCGCTACTCCACAGGCAACGCCGCCTGCAAAAGGAAATAACACAAAAAATATCATCATCGGTGTACTTGCTGCCGGTCTGGTTGGCACTTGGGGTTATGTGCTCGTAAATCAAAGCAAGCAAAAAGAAGAGTTACAGCAATCTACCACACAAGGTGTTGCTTATATGTCTCAACGTGATTCATTAAAGTCAGAGTTAGACAATGCCGAAATCAGGCTCGACTCTATCACCGGTGCTAATAACAATTTGCAGGGTGAGAAAGCGGATATGATGAAAAAACATGAAAAAGAAATGGCAGCTAAGAAAGCTGAGATCCGCAGAATATTAAATGACCGTAATGCTACAAAAGCAGAATTAGCAAAAGCCAAGCAAATGATCGAAGAACTGAATGGCAGCATTACAGTATTGCAGGAGCAGGTAACTCAGTTAACTGCACAAAACCAAGAGTTGACTACTGCCAACACTACTTTGAAAACAGAAAAAGCTGATCTGGAAACAAATCTTGCTACAACAGTTACAGAAAAAGAAGAATTATCTAAAACTGTTGATGTAGGTTCTACTTTCAGTGCTTCTAACATTCAGATCAGGTCTGTAAATGAAAAGAAAAGCGGTAAAGAAAAAGCAACTACATCAGCAAAAAAAGTTGACAAACTAGTTGTTTCATTTGATATAGAAAACAGGATTGCAAAAAGTGGCCCGGCTGATTTATATATTGTCGTAACAGCTCCTGATGGTAAAGTAATTTCTGATGCTTCAACTGGTGGTGGTACATTGAGCACAAGACAAGATGGCGAAAAAACATTTACTTCAAAAATGAATATTCAGTATGAGCAAGGCACACGCCGCAATACAGAATTACCAATTCGCCAGGCTGATTTCCAAACCGGTGATTACAAAATTGAGATCTATCATAATGGTTTTAAAATCGGCGAAGGAACAAGAAACCTTAAGAAAGGCGGAATATTTTAATTAGTCATTTTCTCTTATCCTATATATATACAAAGCCACCCCTTAGCGGGGTGGTTTTTTTATTAAATCACACTTAAGCACATTTTCCTCACAGAACAGTTAAAGCGAAAACATGGGTAGCTAAGAAACCTAATTTTGCAATAATCAATTACTTAAACCCATGATAAATCTCCAATCCTTCCGGCATCTGTTACCGGCATTGTTGGCATTTAGTTTTATTGGTTTAAATGCGCAAACAAGTTTTAAAACCAAATACGTTAATTCGGCAATTTATACTGGTATCGAAGTTGGCTCAAAAGGAGTTAAATTGAGTATTGTGGAAATTGGAAAGGGTGCCCAGGAACAAGGTGCTTTTAATATTCTGAAGGATTCCTCCGTCAATACGGATTTCATTTCTTTTACTCCGGCTTCATTCACCGCCACGTTAAATGGACTGCAAGGATTGTATAATGCAGCAATAGAAAAATACAATATTCCATCTGGCAGTCTTTATACGGTTATCAGCAGTGGTGTAAAAACAGAAGCTGAAAAATTGCAAAAGACAGACATGGTGCAAATGCTGATCGATTCATTCAGGCTTCGGATAAATGAACCTAAACGCATGGTAGAAGTAGTAAGTGTAGTAGATGAAGCGAGACTATCACATTTGGGTATAGTTCCTGATTCAAGAAGATATAACACTTTTCTTATTGATATAGGAAGCGGAAACACGAAAGGCGGTTATTTCCCTAATGGCAATACAAAAGATTTCAAACTTTTCCAGGTTCCCTGGGGCACCAAGAGTACAGCGAATGCTGCAGAAAAAAAACTGGGCGATGATAACACTCTTTTAAACTTCAACCGGCAAATGTATAAAGTGCTGCAGCAGGCTGAAAATACGGATATCGTTTATGCAGTAAATGCAAGTGGCGGATATCCTTTGAGCGACAATATTGCCTTCAGTGGCGGTATTGCATGGGCAGTAGCTACTTTGATCAGGCCGGATATGATTGACAATGCAGTAATCTCAGTTTCTTTTAATGAGGTAATGAAATTTGGTGAGAAATTGTATACTAATCATGCGTCATTGAAGGATGATGTATTGCTGATGAGCATTAAAGAAAATACAAAGACCAAAGCTGCCTGGGCAAAAGAAATACAACGGGTCCATTCAGTCTTTGATCAGCGTTCATTAATGTCAGGAGCAGGTTTGCTGATAAAGATCATGCGCCAGTTTTCATCCATTTATGAATCAAAAGAATTTTACCTCGTTAAAAACGGGCAGGTAGGTTGGATATCTGCTTATGTTGATAAATCAGTGAAATAAATTCTCTTTCACCGTTTAATATAAAAACAATGTTTTCCACATTGTGAAATTCTTTTTGGCATCTTCAGTCAGGGAATAATTAGTTTGCTATGATGAATGACTCCCGAAATCTTATGCTGGGCCTGCTTTCTGCAGGTTTGGTTGTAACATGGACCTATCATTTGATAGATAAGTCCGGCTACTCAACTCAACGCCGGGAAGTTTTTATTAAAGACTCTTCAGCCATTGCGCAGGCAGTGTCAGACAGCCTCCAAAAACTTTATAACACTGCCATCAGTTCTCTTGATGGAAAACTGGACTCTGTAAAATTGAATGCAAATCTTTTACAGGGACAATTAGGCAACCGGATAGATGAGATCAACAGGCTCAAAACAGAGATCAGTAACATTCTTAAACGTACCGATTTATCAAAACAAGATCTGGTTAAAGCCCGTACACTTACAGCAGAATTAAAAACACGGGTAGATGATTTACAAAATCAAAATAGAACAATTGAAGAAGAGAAGCAACAACTCAGTTCAGAGTTTGCAGCTTTGAATACGCAAGTAACCGCACTCAACCAGACCAATACAAAGCTTGACCAGGAAAACAAGAAACTTAATGAAAAACTCGTTGATGCAGGAACCTTTGTTGCCAGTGAAATAAAACTTTCAGCCATTCAAACAAAAGCTAATAAAGAAACCGAAGCTGTACAGGCAAAAAAAGCTGAAAAATTCGTCATCTCGTTTTTATTACAGAACAATGTAAACAATTATGAAAACTCAGAGATATTTGTTGTGCTCACAGATCCTAATGATCAGGTAATTGAATTTTCTGCGTGGGACACAGGTTTATTTGACACAAAAACAGAAGGCCGGAAAAAATATAGCCGCAAATTAAGATTTGCATACAACAAAGGTGAGTCTCACGAAATCATCTTCTCCTTAAATGCCCCTGAATATGTACGCGGAAAATATCAACTCCAGATCTATCATAATGGAACCCTGATAGGCAAGACCACGAAAACACTTTCATAATATAAAAGATAAAGAGAACAAAATAAAACGTCCCGATTGTACAACCGGGACATTTACTTAAAACCTATTTATAACATCTTAAAAGATATTGTAGCCATAACTAAAGTAGTACAGACCGCCAACAGAAGGACTTCCGTAACCTGTACGGGCATAATAGTTACCGACATTGGTACCACCAATACGGAACACTGATTTAGTGTTAGATGGTCTCCAGCTGATTTGTGCATCCACCCATGTGAAGTAAGGTAATGTACCTGACACGAATGTTCCTTCATAGTAGTTATTATCCTGCCATTTCAATATAACATTAAACCCAATGTTCTTGTAAACATTCTCATTTCTCAAACCAACATTATATCGATATTCAGGTGCATTGAAATAAGTAATGAATCCTGCAGGCACATCAGTTAATCTATCAGAGAACACATTTCCATAAAGGAAATAATTCTTGATAAACTGGTACTCGAGGTTAAAGCCCCAACCTGATGCTTTGACTTTACCTGGTGTATTTTGTGTAAATGAAAGGTTGCGTGTCTTTGTAGGATCCAGAAGATCCGCAGGATTTGATGTTGTCTGGTTAGATTGTCCAACTGCTACACCAGAAAGGAAGTTTTCGTAACGGCTCACATAAGCATATACATCAAACTGCAATACTTTTCCCACTACCCCTTTCCATCCAATTTCATTGGAGGAAACAGTTTCAGGAACCACATCATTCCATGGAGCCTGAACAAGCAATCCGGGGTTCAATGCATTTCTTGCTGCCACTACGCTTTCAGAAGTGTAGATCGGTTTGGCCGGATAATTATACAAAGTCTTGAATTCATCCAAATGGCCAATCAAAATACCACTACCCACATTCAGGTTGATGTATTGGTTCTGGTTTGTTGGAAAACGATATGCCTGCTGATAAGATACACGAATAAAATTATCTTTTGCAACTTTAACAACAGCAGTAAAACGAGGTGTAAAACGACTGTCATAGTTCTTATGTTTATCCCAGCGTCCTGCACCAGTCAGTGTTAATCTTTCTCCGATCTTTTTCTTTGCCTGCACATAACCACCTACTTCAAATATTTTGATCGGACCGGCAGCATCGTTAAAGATGGTGCCTTGAGAGTTTAATACATATTGTTTGTATTGGACTCCCGCTAACACTTCAACTATATCTGAGAAATCAAACATCTCAGATACGTTAGCCTGGGCTTCTGCTGCCCACAAATCTGATTTATCAAGAAACTTAGCTCCGGAAGGGATTGGTGTACTACGAACAATTTTCTTTGCATCCTCAAATGCTGTAGTACCCGGCAGTAAACGACCCAGATCCGCAGTTCCACGTCCATTCAGGTGTGCATTTGAATAACTTGCGCCTTGTCTTACTGATTCAGAATATGCAACGATATATTGAGGATACCATGAACCACCAAGATTAGCCTGGTTTGCGCTTGGCTTCCAATACTCATTCACTAAACGACCCAATACTGTTCCGTTATATGATTCACCAGCATTTTCCTGTGTAGTGTATCCACGGAAGAACCAATTTTTAGATCTTACTTCTAACTTATGCTGACCCATTTTAAAATTGCGGAGAGAGTAACGGTCGGCACCAGTATATACTGTTGTTCCAGTTCCAAGGTAACTTGACCAGCTTGCTTCAGTTGACGGAGTTATTTTCCAATGAAAAGCAAAGGTACCTTTTACATTAAGAGTGTTATAATCAACAAGTGTTTTCTCCTCATACCCTGTTCTTGATACCACAGCGTTAGATGGGATATAATTATTTTTAACTGCGTTGTACATCGGCAACCAGAAACCAACAGTTGGTTGCGCAGTTGCAGGAAACAATCCGATAAACCCATTCATCTGGGCAGTTGTGGGATAAACAGGATTTCCAATGGCAGCAAAATAAGCATTTGCCTGGGTCTGCAGATTAATACCGGTTTGAGCCTGGAAGGCTGCATTTATGCCATCTCGTAAAGCCGGAGTAACTAAAAAAATATTTGCGTTTGTTTCATCACCATACATATTGACACCATCATAACCAGGAGAATCATTTCTATCACCACCAACAACTTTACTTAAAATTCCTGAGCGGTCAACATTTTGGTAATCAGTTGCCTGCCAGTCTGAAGCTTTCAATAACTGCATTGCTACTTTAAATGCAAGCTTGTTATTTATGTTTTTTGCATACCGGAAAGACCAATCGTAATAAGGAGCAGCACTGCGTTGTTTACCATCCGTATGCATGATACCTTGTTTTATATTAAAACTTAGCCCCTGGTATTTGAATGGGTTTTTACTGTTGATCAGTAATGTTCCGTTCATGCCACCTGAACCATATAGTGCAGATGATGCACCAGCAAGTAATTCGACATTATCAACATCCAGTTCAGTTAAACCAACGATATTACCTACTGAGAAATTTAAACCAGGAGCCTGGTTATCCATTCCATCAATCAACTGGTTCATCCGGGTATTACCACTGCTTACAAAACCACGGGTAGTGACCGTTTTGAATGTAAGACTGGCCGTATGCATATCCACACCTTTCAAGTTTGTTATTGCATCATAATAACTTGGTGATGCTAAATTCCGGAGCGTATTGCTGCTCATTCTTTCAACTGTTACCGGCGCCTCTAATATTCTTTGTGGAGCACGGCTTGCGGCTACTACAATATCCTGGCCGGGTGTGCTGATCACAGCAAACTCAACAGTTACGGGCTTAGAAGCATCTGTTACATTTATCTCTTGTGATTCAAAACCAACTGAGCTTACAACAAGGGTAACGGGTAACTTATCAACTTTGATACTGAAATTACCATCCGGGTCAGTATAGGTTCCACTGCTGGTACCTTTTACAAGTACAGAAACTGCAGGAATATTCTCCCTGGTAGCTCCGTTTTTGACATTACCCGTAATAGTAACTGATTGTGCAAAGGCTGAAGTAGAAAAAAGAACAGCCATTAGGATAGCAGTTAAAAAGCAGTTGCTTTTTCTCATAATCATAAGTTTTTAGTTTTGGCCCAGCGGCATGCGGGGTTAGATTTGGATGGAAAAATAAGCATTGTAAATCTTATGTAAAAATTTAATTTTTAAGGAGAAAGCACTGCTTTTGACAGGGCTGGAATAAATTGTTGAAATCTAAAACCGCTGCCGATTGGCTGGTTATTTCAGCCCGGTTAATTTCGGGCATGGCTCAATTTTCACTCCCCGGACAAACCCGTTTTTATAAAGGAAAGGTAAGAGATGTTTATACGATCGGTGACAACTGGCTTGTAATGGTTGCCAGCAATCGCATTTCTGCATTTGATGTTATTTTACCCCGTCCTATTCCCTTCAAAGGACAAGTGCTGAACCAGATCGCAGCTTATATGCTTAATGCAACAAAAGATATTTGCCCAAACTGGCTGGTGAATGTGCCTGCACCTAATGTTTCTATTGGTAAAAAATGTGACCCCTTTAAAATAGAAATGGTAGTAAGAGGGAACCTGACCGGTCATGCATGGCGAACTTACTCATCAGGTAAAAAAAACTTATGTGGCGCAACGATGGCCGATGGAATGAAAGAAAATGATTATTTCCCAACACCCATCATCACACCATCAACAAAAGCGGAAGCGGGACATGATGAAGATATTTCACCGGATGAAATAATTGCGACCGGGCTCGCAACAGCAGATGAATGGAAAAAATTATCTGAATATGCTCTTCAGTTATTTGAAAGAGGAAAAGAAATTGCAGCTAAACAAGGATTGATATTAGTTGATACTAAATATGAGTTCGGTAAAATTGGTGACACCATTTACCTGATGGATGAAATACATACGCCGGACAGTTCAAGATATTTTTATGCAGATGGTTTCGAAGAAAGACAATTAAAGGGTGAAAGGCAAAAACAGTTGAGTAAGGAATTTGTCAGAGAATGGTTGATTGCAAATAATTTTATGGGTAAAGAAGGACAAACCGTTCCTGAAATGAGTGATGAATGGGTGAATACCATTTCAAAAAGATATATTGAACTTTATGAAAAAGTGATTGGCACCGCATTTATTCCCGAAATGCTGAGTGATGATATAACAAAAGGTCTTATCATCTCGTCGCTGAATAAATATTCGTTGTCCTGAGAGGCTAAAAACCAATGTCTCTGCCTCAGTTTTTCAAACCTGCAACACTATAACTATGCCGCTGGTAATATAAAAGAAAATATACTGCCTTTACCTTTTGTGCTTTCAATATGAAGTAAGCCTTTGTTTTTTCTAAGGAAATCACTGCACAACATAAGCCCTAACCCTGTCCCCATCTCACCTGCTGTTCCTTGTGTTGTATAATAACTATTGCTTCTTATCTTTTCCAGCGTTGTTCCATCCATACCTTCACCTGTATCTTTTACTATTATTTCAACATTCTCAGCTGTTGCGTCTGTAAAAACAGATACGGTACCTCCACTAGGTGTAAACTTGATCGCATTAGATAAAAGATTTCGTATTACAAGTCTTATCATATCGCTGTCAGCATAAATTGAAAGATCATCTTTTAACTCACAGTCGATTTTAATTTCTTTTAACTCTGCCTGGAGCCGTATCAATTTTACTATTTCGGTGATCATTGGCGATACTTTAATAACCTGCGGTGTAACCATTGCACCAGTCATCTGACTTTTAGCCCAATTAAGCAGGTTGTCCGTCAATTCTGTTGCGTAATTAAGATCTTTTAATACTTCCGGTACAAGTTCTTTTACTTCCCTTGCAGATAATTTCTGTTTTTCAACTTCCTGGAAAAGATTGCGGAGTGCATGCAGCGGACCTCTTAAATCATGCGATACGATTGAAAACAATCTATTTTTGAATGCATCTATTTCATTCAACTGGATAGTTTGTTTTTCTAATTGATTTGCTTTTGCTGCTATTTCTTCTTTTTGTTTCCTTACTTCTTCGTTTATACACTGTAACTCATCTCCTTTTTCCAAAATGGCTGACTGGTAACCGGCATTTTCTTTTTTAAGCAGGTATAGGCTATAAAAAATAATTATGATCGCTAACAGATGATTCAGCAGGAAGAAGAAAAAATGGTTATCTGCACCGGCCGCCGGCGTTTTATTCAGCATAACAACCAGCATCAGGTAATTTATCATATTGAACCCGATGCAGCAAATAATATGCATTCTCTCCTGCAGGAAGAATACAGATAAAATACTGTACAGAATAAAAAACAATTCTGTACCGAGGTTGGCACTGTCAATATAAGAGAGATTGGTAAAAAAAGGATACAAAGCAAAATAAGCGATCATTGCCACTGTATGTTTCTGCTTTGAAATAAGATAAAGAACCAACAGGTTGATCAGTGGTGGAAACATAAAAATAATAGCTGATAAAAATGCCACTGATTGACGGCTGAAAACTATACTAATAGGTATCAGTAATCCGATAAGTAATTGTAAAAGGTTAAGCTGGCTGAGAATGCCCAGCTTCCTATTTTCATAATCTCCGGCGCTGGCTGTAAAGACGGTTTGCTTATACCGCTGAACAAAAGCATAAGTATCATCTAAAAGTGCTGTGCTAAAATTCAGAACAACGGTTCGTATTGAATGAAAATATTTTACAAGGGTATCTTGTAATAAGTTCTTGATTGTAATAAAAAAATGTGGCGTTAGATCTTCAGAATTGAACTCAGCAGGGGAATCGGTTTCCAAAGCTGGTTTATTGAATGCACCCGGCTTGGCATGCCTATGGTATAAAATGGATTTTTGTGAGTGGCTTTTCATAACAGTGGCTTGAATAAAAGAATTTCAAAATTTAAATTAGAAATTTTTATTCATTCATTCCAACTATCCGGTCAAAGTAAAAAAATCAACATTGGGACTTTGTTTTGAAAACTAAGTATTTAGCTATAAACTAAATTTAGCCGCTTCGGAAAAACACCTGTGAAAAGCCCGCATTTTGTTTTGATTTACCACCTTCCTGAAGTAAAACCACATCGGGCATGAACGGGAACATTAATCAGGAAATACTGAAATGCGGCTCTTACCAATAAGTTTAGTTCAATAGGCTGCGTCTTTGTAAATTGGGCCATGAAAAAAATATTTTTTGCTTTTGCTTTATTCACATGCCAGTTTTGTTTTGCACAGAAAAACTATTTGCTTATTGGCACATATACTTCAGGAAAAAGTGAAGGTATCTATGTGTATGAATTCGATAGTAAGACAGGCGATCCAAAAAAAGTTAGCAGTATCAAATCATCCAATCCGTCTTATCTCGCTGTTTCACCTAATCAGAAATATGTGTATGCTGTAAATGAAAATGCAGATAGTACTAAATACACAGTCACAGGCCATATTGCAGCTTATTCATTTAATAAGGAAACAGGCACTCTTAGTTTTATAAACAAACAGGAGTCAGGTGGCAAACATCCTTGCTACGTTGCTATTGACAAAACGGGCAAATGGGTTTTTGCAGGAAATTATACTAGCGGCTCATTAGCTGTATTGCCTGTAAAGACAAATGGCAGTCTTGATTCTGCAATACAAACAATACAACATGAAGGAAGAAGTGTAGTAGAGGGGAGACAGGATGATGCACATGTACATGCAACTGTTTTAAGCAAAGACAATAAAACGTTATATGTACCTGATTTGGGAATGGATAAAGTGATGTTGTATAATTTCAATAATAAAACCGGCAAGCTGACTGAAGCAGCACTTCCTTACACGATCAGTGAGCCAGGTGCAGGCCCACGACATTTTGATATCCATCCTAATGGAAAATTTGCTTATCTCATGGAAGAATTAAATGGAACAGTAAATGTCTTTGAAATGTTTAAAGATGGTAGCATGGAATCCATTCAAACTGTTTCTGCATTACCAAGAGAATATGATGGCCCGATCGGCAGCGCTGATATTCATGTTTCACCTGATGGAAAATTTTTATACGCTTCCAATCGTGGTGAAAGCAATTCAATTGGTATTTTTAAGATCAATCAGCAATCCGGTATGATAGTTTGGGTGGATGCTCAATCAACACTTGGCAAAAGTCCCCGTAATTTTAATTTTGACCCGACAGGAAATTTTTTGCTGGTAGCGAATCAGAACAGCGATGAAATAGTTATTTTCAAAAGAGATAAAGAGACCGGTTTACTAGAAGATACCGGTAAAAGAATAAGTGTTCCTAATCCTGTTTGTATTAAATGGATCTCTTCTAAATAATTTTTATGGAAATCAAATCAATCTTTCCGTTGGAAATGCAGAAGCCAAAGGCACACTACTCTCCTGCTACTATTTATAACGGTTTAGTTTACGTAAGTGGTCAACTGCCATTGGATGCAAATGGCGAGGCGATGTTAGGAAGTATCGAAGAACAAACGACGCAATGCATGAAAAATATTGAAACGATACTGAAAGCATGTAACAGTGACCTCAATCATATTCTTAAAACAAATGTTTTTATCGCCGACATCAGCAACTGGGCGAAGTTCAATGAAACTTATTCAAAGATCATGGGTGATCATAGGCCTGCAAGAATAGTAGTACCCTGCGGCACACTGAACCGCGGCTGCGGAATTGAAATTGATTGCATAGCTGTAGTAAAAGAATAATATCATTTTAGTTTTAGGGCTAAAGCCCAACTTACAATTAGAATTAATTGCCCCAGCCTTAAGGCTGGGGCAACAAAAAGCAGTTTTTTAAAATGGGCTTTAGCCCACATAAAATATTAAAAGATAAATGGAGATCACAAAACAGGATATTATAGATGCACATGAAAGAATAAAATTTTTTATTCATAAGACTCCTGTTCTTACCTCACAAACCATCAATAAACTTACCGGTGCTGAAGTGTTTTTTAAATGCGAAAATTTTCAGAAGATAGGTGCATTTAAAATTCGCGGCGGCATGAATTCTGTTTTGTCATTGCCAAAAGAAAAGCAACAAAATGGAATTGCAACACATTCATCCGGAAATCATGCGCAAGCTATTGCATTGGCAGCAAGAGAGGTTGGAACAAAAGCATATATCGTCATGCCGGAAACTTCGCCTAAAGTAAAAGTGGATGCTGTACGTGGCTATGGCGCTGAAATATTTTTTTGTGAACCTAACCAGCAGGCAAGAGAAAAATTATTGAATGAAGTAGTGAAAAAAACCGGGGCGGAATTTATCCATCCATACAATGATCACCGTGTCATTACAGGCCAGGCTACTGCAGCTAAAGAATTGATCGAAGAAACTTCATCACTTGATTGCATCATTGCCCCTGTTGGCGGAGGGGGTTTGCTGAGTGGAACAGCATTGAGTGCTCATTATTTTTCTCCCGTTACTTTGGTATATGCCGGCGAACCCGAAGGGGCAGCCGATGCTGTTCTCTCTTTTAAAAACGATAAAATAGAAAAAGCTCCATTTGTAAAAACAATTGCTGATGGTTTACTTACAACACTGGGCGATAAAACATTTCCTATTATTAAACAATATGTAAAAGACATTCTTACCGTAAGTGATGAAGAAATAATTGCTGCAATGAAATTAGTGTATGAGCGAATGAAAATAGTAGTTGAACCAAGTGCCGTTGTGCCTTTAGCAGCTTTATTAAAAAACAAATCACTATTTGAAGGAAAAAGAGTTGGAATAATTTTCAGCGGAGGAAATGTGGAGCTGGGGAAACTGGGAGAATGGTTTAAATAATTCTTTATCTGCCAGCCAGCCATATCAACAAACAAATAAGTGCTGTTATAACAATAGCAATAACGAAAGAATATTTTTCTTGCTGATCCTGCTTTGTCAATTTTGTTTCAAAATTTCTTATTCTCAATGACTGCACATCATTTTTGCCGGCTAATTTATATAACTGCCGAACTATTTCCTTTGTATAGTCAGGGGTCAACACCCGGCCAGATTTCATTATCGAATCAATTATTGAAATAGTGATATCCGGTTCATTAAAGCCGGAAAGTTTTTCAATCGTTTCATCCGAAACCAGGTTCAGTATATAATCTCTTAACCCTCCTTTGTCCATTCGAAAAACATCAATCTGCGCCGCATATCTCTCCAGTTCCAATGCCTGCTTCAAAACAGCTACCGGTGTTGTAGCCTGCTGCTTTGTTTTTTTACCAATACTTTGTTCATACCAGCGTTGCTGCAGGTAGTAATACTTTTTTGAAGGATTCGTAAGTACCTCATAGGCTTCCTTTACATCAGCAAAATGAACAGCCGCATATTTATCATTGTTTGTTTTATCGGGGTGATATTGAAGTGCAAGCCTGCGGTAAGCTTTTTTGATCTCCTGCATTGTAGCGGAGGGCTCAAGTTCAAGTATCTGGTAATAATCTTTGAGGTGCATGAAGTAAAAAGAGTGTATAATTAATTTAGTCCTGGAAATCCAAAATTGTCCTCAATGCATTTGCAAGAATAACAACACCATAAGTATCTGGCTTTTTATCCGGGTAATCCTTGACAAGTCTTATTGGAGTAAAATGTTTATCCTCATCTGTAGGCCCCAAATAACCAAAGATCACAATCTTTCCTTTAAAAATATTTGCAACTAAATCCTTATTAATATCTTCTCCATGCACATGCTTATACTGGTTCACCGTTCTTGTGAAATTAACCGGTATTGACTTGTTCACCTTGAATTTATAGCCAAAGTCAGGCTTCCAATGCCTTGCTATTTTTAAAGCGAAATGCTCATAAAGATTTCTCTTAATCTTACTGACAGGAATAAACCTATCCGATAAGCCATTTGTTTCTTCGAGCACAGCCAAGCCTTCATCCATTGCATGAGATCGGAATTTATTATGTGATCTTATCGGGTTACCCAATGAGTCAAGTGCATAAGAAAGAATATCATTTTTAACAATCCTCAAAGCTTCAACCAATTTTGAATCCTGTAAGCTGTCTTTCTCCCTGATAAACCACGCATCTATAGCAATAAGTATAGGTTTGCAGCTATCAATCTTAAGAAGCATTTTTGCAATAGCTGCCCTGTCTACATCCCCGATATTAACAAGAACGATATCGGGATCAACCTGATTTGTAAGTTTTACTTTGGGAACATTACAACGCACATTAAAAAGTAGTCCCGAGACAAGTAGGATAAATGAAAGACGCATTTTTATTTTTTATTTTTTTCAACAAACTGATCCAATCTCGCCTTTGATTTATTAAACACATTCCTTCCTTTATCAATTCCACTTCTTAGTTTCTTTTGTTCTTCTTCGGTTAAATGAATAAAATCCAGGCATTCATTGCCGCAGGTATTTTCATACTTCACTTTGCACTCATCACATTGTATAAATAATAAATGACAAGCATCGTTCACACAGTTAACATGTGTATCTGCAGGTTTACCACATTGATGGCATTCGGAAATAATTTCTTCCGTTACCCTCTCCCCCAACCGCTGGTCGAATACAAAATTCTTTCCGTGAAATTTCAGATCCAATCCATTTTGTTTAGCCTGATTCACATAATTGATAATACCGCCTTCAAGATGAAACACATTTTTAAACCCCCTATGCAGCATATACGCCGAAGCTTTTTCACAACGAATACCCCCCGTGCAATACATGATAATATTTTTCTCTTTGTTTTCTTTCATCATATCGGCAGCCATTGGCAACTGCTCACGAAAAGTATCACTGGGTATTTCAATAGCCTTTTCAAAATGGCCTACTTCAAATTCGTAATGATTACGCATATCAATAACGATGGTATCGGGATCATTGGTCAGTTTATTAAACTGCTCCGCATTTACATACCTGCCACGATTGGCCATATCAAATGCGGGATCGTTAATTCCATCGGCCACAATTTTATTCCTGACTTTTATATCCAGCACATAAAAACTTTTACCGTCATCGTCTACCGCTATATTTAAACGCAGATCATTTAGAGGTTTTATTGAATACAGGTAAGATCTGACCGCTTCAAAATTTGCTGTAGGCAAACTGATCTGTGCATTGATACCTTCCGATGCTACATAAATTCTTCCTAACACACCCAGTTCTTTCAATTGTTTGTACAGTTCATTCCTGAAAAGCTGTGGCTCTTCAATTTTAAAGTAACAGTAAAATGAAATGGTAGTACGTGAGGTGGAATCGTTCTTAATGATCTCTTTCAGCTCCTTGCGGGAGATGCGGTTATGTAATTGTGCCATGTTGTTTAAATTTTATCCGCCGCGGCGGACCCAATTGCAGGTTGGGCAAAATTCTAAAGCAGCACAAAGATAAGCGGGAAAAAGAAAAGGGCAAGAGGCCAGCAATTATGGATAATCATCCCGTTGCTTCGCAATTTTTCTTCCGATACCAATTCTGAAATTACTCGTCCATTTATTGCCATTAAGGAATGATTGCACAAAATCAATTCGTACCCCTCTTACGATCTTCCAGATATTGATATTTTCAAAACCGGCCGATACCTCGTAGAAGTTTGCATTTTTATGATAGAATCCATTAGCAGCAGCGATCAAATGCCAGTTCAATTTTTTAATTAATGGAATTTTATTGGTAATAAATCCATTAAAGTGATGTTCAATATGCCCATATGCATAAAATTTTTCTGTGTTGCTGAACTCGTACATAGGTAATAACTGGAAGCTGTTTAGGTAATCTGCAGCAAAATGAGAAATGTTACCATTGAAGTGGCTATAGTCGGGGACCTGTACATTATTAACATTGACAAACCCACCGGCCCCGATATGATAACTGAATTTTCCCTGTAGCCTGAAGTTCAGGTCGTCATTAACTGATAGCTTCCATTTTGAAAAATCCCCATCAGTACCCAGAAGGCCATTAAATGCTCCTTCAACCTGTAGATCAAATACCGGGTACTTTGAACCGAGATTAATTTTTCCTTCCGGCAGTTCAATATATTTTGATTTTGGCTGCCAACTTAGTTTGTATAAAAAAGTAAGCATCTGGTGGCGTTTGAGATTTTCATTCATCAACTCCACCGGGTAGTTAGGTGTAAATTCCCTGTCATCTTTATTATACCACGTATAATCGGTGCTATTTTCAAGCGGCATTCTGTCCTGGTATTGAAATCCAACTGTCCAGTTAAACCCATTACCAATTCCCTGGGAATAACTACCACGGAGGTACCATGCTTCATAAAAAAGCAAAAGATTTTTTTGACTAAAAAGGGTGGCTAATGTATTTCTCCGTGGTCCGATATTGATCTTATTATTAAATTGAAAAACACGTTTACCTCCGGAAAGCATAGCCGACGAATGATACTTCGTTCCGAAATTGTATCGTGTCGTAAGATGGGCATAAAAATGCTTATTCAAAAAACCATACCTGATATTGGGTGATAATGTGATTTTCCTTTTGCTGTAAGGGTTTTCATCCAGCCGTTTCGTCCAATCAAAACCGGTATTAAGAACTATTCCCTCGACGATATTATAACTCAATATCTCCGGTATCGGTTGAAACTGCAGCGTAATTCTTTTAGGTGTTGTTACAAAAGTTGCACCTGTAAACAATGCACTAAACACAGATATCTTGCTCATCACCTTGTCCATTGAATCAATATAATTCTTACCCTTCTTTACAATTTCCATGCTGTCCTTCACTTTGTAATCATGTACTTCATCAGTCATCAATGGCACTGGTCTTGCAGTTTCCCAATAACCCATTGTTTTTTTGTTGGCACTGTCTGTAACTTTTAATAAGGTGCTGCTAAAATCTTTTTTTGATAATACAGGATTGAAATTAACATTTGAATACACATTTAAAAAACTTCCGTATGCATCAACACCTAATATATTTACTGTAGGATAAAGCACCTGGTTTTTTATCATCCACCTGTTGTCGCTACCGTGTCCGTGTGTATACAATTGCTGGATCTTTAATGTATCGATCAGTTCTATCTGGCTTTCTTTGGTAAGTGTAAGTTCCAGCGAATGGATCCGCCAATCATTTTCAACAATATTTATAAAGCCGGTGAACAATGGTTCATATTTTCTACGAGGGATAACCTGTATCTTATTAATGAGTATTCCATCTTCTATAAAAGTCCCTTTGAAACGAAATTTATAATAAGAGACCGCATTATCTGCCAATGGGGAAACAAAGCCGCGTTGGTTGAGTGAATTTTCCCGTCCACCGATAAAAACATTTTCTTCATAAAAAGAAAAAAAGTGAGGTGCACTCAATCCATAATCATTGGGCCGGCCGCTTACTTTGGTTGAGATCACTTCTATCTTTTCTTTATCCGGTTTATCAACAGAATAATTTGCGATCGATTCAGATAGGTAGATCATTTTCTGTTTACTGGTATCTGCATCACCAAAATCTACTTTCTGTCCCAGTATTTTTTTAGGGTAGCTACGAACCTTAAAATTTCCTTTTGTATACACCTGGCAGGTGAATTTATCCATCTCGGCATTATGAACTTTGCGTTTGGCTATTGCCGCTCTCATGATCTGGTAAGCCTTATCTGACGGCGCACTTACTACAATTTCTTCAAGACCTTTTTCCTCCACGTCAAGAATAAAATCAACTGTCATATCAGCATCAGTAACATTAATACTCCTTTCTTCTTTTCTATATCCTACATACTGACATATGAGAGTGTATTTGCCCGGCGCCAGTTGTAAAACAAAAACTCCGTCATTATTGGAGTTGATACCATTTGTGGTTCCTTTTACCGATATACTTGCAAATGGAAGTGGTTGATTGTCGTCTTTAGTCCGCACACTTCCAGTGATTTTACCGGCAAACCCAGAAGAATAAAAAGCGAATAAAAAAAGGAGGCAGGAAAAAATTCTTTTCATATTGTGGTTGCCGGATCAAAACTCCGGTGGGTGGTGAATATTCTGCTCAATATAAGAATTCTATTTCTTTTATCAGTCATTTGACCGGTGACGAACGCAAATAACTACCAGCTAAAGCAGCCAGGCCACCAATGAGTCCTGCTATAAATCCTGTAACAACTATTAATAAATATGGAGACCCACCTAAGGGTAATAATGAAGCGACTTTAACAGCCAATACACCATCATTTTTTAAATTGATCCAGAGAGCTAATCCACCCCATAACAAAAACAAACCTAAAAACCCGGAGAGAAATGCTTTCCATGGTTTCTGATGAATAAGTGCTGCAACTAAAAATGCTGCGATGGCTAAACTCCACCATGGAAGATATAATCCGGCTATAAATGCAAGCAGACCGGTTAAAATGATTGATGTGATAAGTTTCATCGCTTTAGTTTTTGTTATTGGTTGCTTGTAATATAATACTATTGATTAATTTTCATTCTCCACTTCACTTTTGCATCATTCTTATCTCCTTCACGCATATACCATAGCTGGTTATATTTTCCATTGGCCCATGTATCAACTGTGTTATCATAATACTTACTACCGGGGTTTCCGCTTTGTCCGCCGGGATAAACACCATAAGCTTCTGTTGGAGTAGTAAGATGTACGATCATTCGCCAACTGGGACCATGACTATGCGTAACCGCATTTATAATATTACCATAACCACCTACATTCAATCCTTTTCTTGCAAAAGGTTCCAGGGTTTTGATCAAATGATAAATTGTGGGATTTTTGAATTTTGTCCACTCCAGTTTTCCTTCTGCTTCTTCTTTCTTCAGCTCAATACTTGCTTTTTTTAATGCAGCCGTAACCACATCAAACAAAGTTTCTTTCTGTGGTGTATTAATATTATCTATAAACTTCATGGCGGAATCCCTTTTCAGTATTTCCATTAAAGTTTGTTCACCGGGTGCATATGCTTTAGGAGTTACTCTTGCAAGATCATCTGCCCATATCTCTCTTTCTAAACTATCATACCAGCATTGATAAACTGTTTGTCCTTTCGAATCAGGTGATGCTTCCAGGTTCCAGCTTTTAAAAATATCTAAATACTTTTTCTCATCTGCATTCAGTTCCCCTTCTTTTATATATTGTAACATAATTCCTCTCGCATCTTCCGCCAATGTATTGAAATAATCTCCCTGTAGTTTCATCATATCCTGTGGTGTTATGGCATTCATTGCAGAAAGTTTATTAGAGATAGTGATGCCACGTGGTGTTATATAGTCACCAGGAATAAAATATGGATAGGTAGAATCAACGGGTCGTTGGTTGGCACTTTGTAAAAATCCCTGCAATGGATTTTTTGAATGAGGATTTTCTCCCTGTGGTATATAACCTTGCCAGAAATAACTGCTGTCAGTACCCGGCATCAGGTATTGGCCCTGCATATCCCATCTTGCAGGAAATTTTCCTTGTTGCCAGATAGCAATATCGCCGGAGTGAGATGCAAATACAAAATTCTGTCCCGGGCAACTGAATGTTTTTATCGCATCAACATACTCATCATAGTTATGTGCATGGTTTAGTTTATAAAATGTGATGCCTTCATTGCTGGCTTCATGTGCAGCCCACTTCACTGCAATATTTTTGTTTTTTGCTAATGGTTCAGTAAAACTTTCATCAAACATCACCGGGCCGAAGATGGTATAAGCAACCGTGTCCAGTACATCTGCACCGCCTTTTACTTTTATTCTTTCTTCCTGCAATGTTGATGATGTCCATTTTCCATCAAACCAATATTCCTTTTTTTGTCCGTCTTTAAATTGTATTTCATAATAATCCTTAACATCCCGCTGTGCATTGGTTACACCCCAAGCAATACTATCATTGAATCCAATAATTATAAATGGACTGCCGGGTAATGAAACACCATAGGTATTACTTGAAGCTGACACCAGTTGCATTTCATACCAGATAGATGGCAATGAAAGTTCAAGATGCGGATCATTACATAAGATCGGTGCACCGCTTTGCGTTTTGCTTCCGGCTACTACCCAGTTATTACTTCCATTCGTTTTATCCTGCTCCACTTCTGGTCTTGCAGGCACAGTATCTTTTTTAGCAAAATAAATTGAATCAGCAGTTGCAGGTTTTACCGGTACAATACCTGGTGGGTCAAACACTGTTCCTTTAGGTATGATGGGCACCAGCGAATCATTCACTTCAGGATAGATCATTTTAAATTCTTCCGTTGTGAAAACACTTTTTGCGTTAGTGTATGCAAGATCATGTTCTGTTTCACTGCTCAGCATTTTTGCCATCATCTTTAATAATAATGCTGTACGCAGGTTGCTCCAGGGTTCTGGTTGTATGTTCAGTAATTTATACTCAAGCGGAACAGAACTTTCAGTAAGTGTGTTGATATAGGCATTGACGCCATTTGTATAGGCATCAAACATTTTTTTATTCACCGGATCTTTTTCAATTTCTTTTAATGCATTCTCCGCAGCGTAAACCATTCCTAGTCTTCTTTGCCCCCTGTCAAAATTGATGGCCTTCTTTCCGGCCACTTCACTTGCACGGCCTGCAGCTGCTTTGGTTTGCAGATCCATCTGGAATAAACGGAATTTTGCATGTAAATAGCCTTGTATAAAATAAAGGTCCTCATCATTCTCAGCAAATACATGAGGAACCAATCGTTCATCAAATAATACTTCAGCCTTCCCTTTCAGGTTCGGAAATTTTAATTCTGCATCAAAACTTTCATCAGCCGGTTCAGCATTTTGCCAAAAGCCAACCTGTGGACTTAAAAATTTTCCAGCCGGCATTGGCAATGAATCGCCCCAGGGCCTGCTGAGTGCATACACAAGACCAGCCGTTACAACCGAAGAAATTATAAAAGGTACTATTCTCATGGATCTGATTTATTCCCGAAAAGTAAAAAAGAACAGGCAAATGGATGGAAATAGTTTTAAACCTGTGAGAATGTAATGTGCACCTACAAATATTTGAGTTTTGTCATACCGAGCCAGATTGAAACAGCTTTTAATAGAATGACTGCAAGCGAGTCATCTCAGACTTGTTAACCTTTGAGATACTTCGACTACTATCATTATAAAAGAAAGAGTATCTAACTAGCCGTCTTCGGCATGACAGACTCGGGTAAATAGAGCATTCACTATTGACTATTAACTGCTGATCACCGACTCCTGACTACCAACTACCGACTCTCAACTCATCACTCATCTTTTTTCTTTAAATTACATTTCTAAAAAAATCAACTATGCCAATTCTTATTGTTGTCGGAATAATTGTTCTGATCGTTATCTGGGCTATTTCATTGTACAACGGACTTGTTCGCCTGCGCAACCGCAGGCAAAATGCTTTTGCAGATATAGATGTACAACTTCGTCAGCGTCATGACCTGGTACCACAGTTAGTAGAAACAGTAAAAGGTTATGCATCACATGAAAAAGAACTGCTGACAAGAATTACGGAAGCCCGTACAGCAGCAATGAGTGCAAGATCAATTGATGATAAAATTGTAGCCGAGCAGCAACTTACTTCTGCTTTGCAGGGTTTGCGGGTACAGGTAGAAGCTTATCCTGATCTGAAAGCCAACCAGAACTTTTTGCAACTACAGGAAGAACTCAGCGATATAGAAAATAAACTGGCTGCCAGCCGTCGCTTCTTTAACGCCGCCACAACTGAATACAATAATGCAGCGGAATCTTTTCCCGGAAATCTTATTGCAAACAATTTTGGTTTCAAACGTGAAATTATGTTTGACCTCGGCACCGAAGGAAGACAGACGATGGAAGCACCACCAACAATCAAATTTTAGTCCCGATAGCTATCGGGAGCAGATTCTATGAGATATATCGGACTCGATAAACAGATCAGCAGGAATAACCGTAATTCATTTTTCCTGCTGATTGCTTTTCCCGCATTGCTGCTGGCAATGGTATATGCAGCTGTTTACTTCCTTGTAAAAAATCACAACTCAAATGCAAATGTGAATGACAGTGTGTATGATTCCACACAAACTTTTATAGGCGTAGCGCCGGTTGTATTGGCAGCAGTAGGTTTGTGGTTTTTAATTGCATGGTTCGGACATTCGGCATTTATCCGTTTGGCAACAGGCAGTAAACCGCTTGACCGGAAAGAAAATAAAAGAATTTATAATCTCGTAGAAAATCTCTGCATACAAAAAGGCATGCAAATGCCGAAGATCTATATCATCGAAGATGATTCGCTAAATGCATTTGCAAGCGGTATTAATAAAAATAGTTTTTCCATTTCCGTTTCAAGGGGATTGTTGAATAAACTGGAAGACGATGAACTGGAAGGTGTGCTGGCACATGAACTTACTCATATCATTAACCGGGATGTAAGAGTACTCATCATCTCCATCATCTTTGTCGGCATATTTGCTTTCCTTGCAGAAATGGCTTTCCGCAGTATACGCTTTACCGGCAGAAGCAGTAAAGACAGTAAAGGAAGTGGCGCTATCATCTTAATTGCAATTGTAGTTACAGCACTCGCCTACTTTATTTCCATGTTACTCCGTTTTGGCATTAGCCGCAGTCGTGAATATCTGGCTGATGCTGGCGCTGCAGAAATAACAAAGAAACCTTATGCGTTGGCTAATGCATTAAAAAAAATCAAAGGCGATCCTTTTATAGAAGCAGTAGAAAGTCGTGATGTAGCACAATTGTTTATTGATAACCCACAAGTATCTGAACGCAAATCCGGTTCATGGGATAATTTATTTGCCACTCACCCACCGATTGATAGAAGAATTGAATTGCTGGAGCAGTATGTGTGATAAAAAATATTTACTTTTTAAAGGGTGATTACTTTGGCATATTTTTAAATTTGCAAAAAGATTCTGCATCTATTATTCATTAACCATAAATATTAAAAAATGAAAATCACAAATAAGAAAATACTGATAACAGGTGGAGCTTCCGGAATTGGTTTTGCTTTAGCAGAAAGATTTATACAGGATGGCAATACAGTTATTGTCTGTGGAAGACGTGAAGCTGTTTTAAATGAAGCTAAAGGGAAACTACCATCACTCATCACAAAAGTTTGTGACCTGGTATCAGATACAGAAAGGGAATCTCTTTTTAAATGGATATCTGAAGAACATAGTGATCTGAATATATTAATTAATAATGCAGGGATCCAGCAATGGATATCGCTCAATGATCCTGATTTTTTTCAAAGAGCAAAAGAAGAGATCACTATTAATATAGAAGCCCCGATACACCTGGCTTATTTATTTCAAAACTTACCTTCCTTAACAGCAATAATGAATGTAACATCAGGCTTATCGTTTGTTCCGCTTACTAAAACCCCGGTTTATTCAGGCACAAAAGCATTTTTTCACTCCTTTACACTTTCGCTCCGGCATTTATTGAAGCCAAAAAATATTGAAGTGATAGAAATAATACCACCAGCATTGAATACTGATCTTGGCGGAAAGGGTATACATGATTTTGCCCCGCCAGTAAGTGGTTTCATCGAATCAATATTCGAACAGTTAGAGCAAGGGAAAAATGAACTCACTTATGGCTTTACAGAGCAAGCATCTAAAGCGGGGGCTGAAATATTAAAGCCGGCATTTGATAAGGTAAACCAGGTAAATTAAATACGGTTATCAGCATTAGTAGCATAATCATCAATCCAAATGAAGTACTGGTATCAAAAACCAAATCAGTTAATAGCAGAATATGTAAGAACAGTTTTGATACTGGAAAGCTTTTCTCAACCAGATTCAAATAACCTGCCGCTATTTACCAATGGTATGCCTGCTCTTCTTTGCCGGACCGAAAATGAAGAAACGGGAAATGAGAATATTTTACAATTGACCTTGTTTGGAAAATCAACTCCCACAGATGGTTGGGAAACTGATGACAATACAACAATCATCGCTTATTTCTTTAAGCCATTTGCATTGGCAAGTATATTTAATATAGCTGCCGCTAAACTAATAGATACACCAATTGATCTTTCTAACTGGAGTCCGCATAAAACAAATGCACTCAGAACACAATTAGTCTATGCAGCGTCAACAAGCAGTAAAATAGAAGTACTTGATAATTTATTAATTCATCAACTGCAGGAGAACAACAAAGAATGTGAGATCATTAAATACGCCACCGACCAGATCATGTACGATTCAGGTACTGAAGTTTTATCTGCAATACTGAAAAAATTAGATCTCACTGAACGAACCTTTCAACGCATCTTTAAAAAGTATGTAGGTGTAACACCCAATCAATACAGGCGGATCTGCCAGTTCCAACTTTCATTTACACAATTAAGGTCCCAGGAATTTAATAAGCTTACTGATATTGCTTATGATAATGGTTTCGCCGATCAAAGCCATTTTATCCGTTCATTCAAAGAGTTTACGCAAACTACTCCTATGAACTATCTCAGATCGGGCCTGAATAAAAAAGATGAGTAGTGTCGGTTTTATTCTATTCTCCGCTTATAGACTATCTTAGGTTTGCCTGTAAATACTAAAATATGAAAGAGAAAATAACTCCCTGCCTTTGGTTTAACGGCCAGGCAAAAGAAGCAGCAACATTATATTGTTCTGTTTTTGCTAATGCAAAAATTACGGCGCAATCTCCCATTGTAACATCTATCAACGTTTCGGGTCAAAGCTTTACTCTTTTGGATGGTGGGCCTATGTACAAGCCCAATGCATCCATTTCGTTTTATTACATCTGCGAAAAAGAAGAAGAGTTAAATAATATCTGGAATGCATTCAGTAAAGAAGGTACTGTGCTAATGCCATTGGATAAATATCCCTGGGGTGAAAAATATGGATGGATAAATGACAAGTTTGGCATTTCATGGCAATTGGGGTTAGGTAAAATAAGTGATGTGGGTCAGAAAATAACACCCTGCTTCCTATTCACCGGCAAACAATATGGAAGGGCTGACGAAGCTATTGCACATTATTCTTCCATTTTTAAAAACCCGATAGTTGATGGCATTCTTCGATATGGTCCTAATGAGTCACCGGATCAGGAAGGAAAAATAAAACATGCTCAGATGAGCTTAAGCGATAATAAGTTTATGTTGATGGAAAACGCAGCGTCACACAATTTAACTTTTACAGAAGGTGTATCATTAACTATCTATTGCGAAACACAGGAAGAAATAGATCATTACTGGAATCAACTTACAGAAAGCGGAGCCGAAAGTATGTGCGGATGGCTGAAAGATAAATTTGGTGTATCATGGCAGATCATCCCAACTATATTAAACAAAATTATGAGTGATCCCGCCAAAGCAGGTAAGGCAGCTCAAGCTTTTATGTCAATGCGGAAATTAAATATTGAACAAATAGTGCAAGCCTCTATTGCGTAAAAATCAGAACACATGGCTATTTAAAATTTATCTTTATGGGATGGCGAACAACACATCCCCGCATATATTAAACACATCTGCTACCCTTCTGGGTTTTTGCCTTGTTGTAATTACATCCCTGCGTATTGCAAACCTGACTGAGACAATGATCATTGATGAGCTGACATCAGTAATTGCTTTATTGCTTACTCTTTCATGCGGGTTTTCATTTATGTCTATCCGTGCAAAAAATGAGGTCAAAGAAGAAAGATTTGAAACAATTGCTGATTATTTTTTTATGATCTCGTTGTTCGGGATTTTGATCATCATTTTATTGATCACGTTTAATTTTATTAAATAAACTTAAACAGCAGTATGCTATCTGCTATACTTAAGCTCAAAATAAATTTTCTGAGATCATTTTGATTACATTATCTTGTTACACCATCCATTGTTATTCATTCAAGTCACCAATTTAGATTTCTTAATTTATTATACACCAAACCGCCATTGATCTACACATGCAACCACCAAACACTCAAGCCACTCCTGCGGGTGGAGAAACCGCTTTTATTCCGGTAACCAATTCTGAACGCATCTTACCACTTGACATCATGAGAGGTTTTGTGCTTTGCGGCATCCTGCTCATGAATATTACAGGATTCGGACTTGCCAATGCCTACATGAACCCAACTGTTTCTGGCGGCTCTACCGGCTGGAGCTTATACGCATGGATCACTACCAATATGTTTTTTGAAGGCACTATGCGGGCCTTGTTCTCACTGCTATTTGGCGTAGGCGCCTTTATTATATTAGATCGCTTAAGTAAAAAAGATGCCGGAATAAAAGCTGCAGATATTTATTTCAGAAGACTTTTATGGATGCTTGTTTTTGGTTTGATACATGGCTACCTCCTCCTTTGGACCGGTGAAATTTTATATGATTATGCTCTTATGGGTTTATTACTTTTTTCATTCAGGAATATGGCACCAAAAAAATTGATTCTTATTGCCCTACTCCTTTTTGCAATTGGTACATTCTGGACCTACAAAGATTATACAGGCGACAAAAAATTAGTTGCCGATGTAGCCCTGGCTCAAACTAAAACAGCGCAGGGGCAGGAACTTTCCAAAGAACTGAAAGAAGCTACAGCTAAATGGGAAAAAATAGAAGAAAAAAAATCTCCTAAACATGTAGAGGAAGTTAATACAAACATGAGAAAAGGATACCTTGATCTAGTTGGTTATTTAGCACCCAAGAATCTGGAAGGCGATACATTTTGGGTTTACCGGTATGACCTATGGGATATATTTAGTATGATGTTATTGGGTATTGCTTTTTTCAAATTGAATATACTATCAGGTGGAAAATCATACCGCTTTTATGGGCTGATGGTTTTATTGGGATATGCTGTTGGCTTAACAACAAATTATTATGAAGTAACATCTATAATGTCAGGCAATTTTTCATTTTTAGCTTTTTCAAAATCATATCTTACCTATGACCTTGGCAGAGTTGGTATGGCCGTCGGGCATATCGGGCTTATAATGATATTCGCCAAATTACCCATACTGGGTTGGCTAAAAACAAGAATAGCTGCCGTAGGTAAAATGGCATTAACCAATTACATCATGCACTCCCTTATCTGCATGGTGATCTTTACAGGTGTTGGTTTTGGAATGTTTGGAAAATTGCAACGCTATGAATTGTATTATGTAGTATTTGCTGTTTGGATCTTTCAATTGATCATTAGCCCGATCTGGTTAAAGTATTTTCATTTCGGACCAATAGAATGGCTTTGGAGAAGATTGAGTTATCAGTATAAGCCACCTTTCAAAAAATAAAATAATTCTTTATGCAGTTGCTGGGATAAGCATACCAGCAACTGCATAAGTGATTTTAATCCTCATCCATCTCCAATAATAAATTAACGATCAAAGCTGTCCATCCCGTTTGGTGAGAAGCTCCCAATCCCTTCCCTGTATCGCCATGAAAAAATTCATAGAAGAGATGATGCTCTTTAAAATGCTTTTCTGTCCAGCATGAATGATCCATATCATGATACTGAAAAGCACCTTCATCATTTCGTTCAAAGATTTTTAATATTCGTTTGGTAAGCTCATTGGCAATTTGCTTGAGGTTCATTTTTTTTCCTGAACCTGCAGGAAATTCATAAGTGTATTTATCGCCATAATATTCATAATATTTCCGAAGCGAATTAATGATCAGGTAATTTAATGGCAACCAGATAGGCCCCCGCCAGTTGGAATTGCCCCCAAACATATCACTGGAACTTTCCCCGGGTTCATACTGAATACTGTAATTGCGATCCTTATATTCAAATGAGTAAGGATGGTCCTGGTGAATTTTTGACAAAGAACGAATACCATAATCAGATAAAAACTCAGCTTCATCCAACAATCTTTTTAACAGGTGTTCCATCCTGTCACCGATCATGATCGCAAATAAATAATTACCGTCTGCATTCTTTTTATCAATATCTGAGATGATGCGTGTCAGGTCAGGTCTTGTTTGCCTGATCACTTCTAATCGTGTATTGAATTGGCGAAGCTCTTCAAACATATCGACATGCATTATTTCAACAGCCAGCAATGGAATGATCCCTACCAATGAACGTATTCTCAATCGCTGGCTGGTACCATTTTCAAATTGAATGGCATCATAATAAAATGCATCCTGTTCATCCCATAAGGAAATATCTTTTTTCCCGATATGATGCATGGCCCACCCGATATTTAAAAAGTGCCGGAAAAATTTTGCTGCCGATTCTTCATAAGCCTTGTTATGCTGCGCCAGTTCCAATGACATGCGCAACATATTGAGTGCATACATTGCCATCCAACTGGTAGCGTCAGCTTGTTGCAATTTTTTTATACCCGGTGGCATATGGTTCCTGTCAAACACACCGATATTATCCAGACCTAAAAAACCACCTTCAAAGATGTCTGTTCCATTTGCATCTTTTTGATTTACCCACCACGTGAAGTTCATAAGCAATTTCTGAAAAGCCCTTTCTAAAAAATCCCAATCAGGAACTCCTGTCTTTTTTCTATCCGTTTCAAATACTTCCCATACACCCCATGCATGTACAGGAGGATTTACATCACTGAAATTCCATTCGTATGCAGGAATTTGTCCGTTGGGATGCATATAATATTCGCGGAGCACAACCAATAACTGTTGCTTCGCAAATTCCGGATCTACATGAGCAAAAGTTGTTGCATGAAAAGCAAGATCCCATGCTGCAAACCATGGGTACTCCCATTTATCCGGCATGGAAATTATGTTGCGGCAAGTAAGATGTTGCCAATCATAATTTCGTTTATGATTACGGCTGGGTGCTTCTTCACCGGGTTCTCCAAACAACCATTTAAAAATATCGAGATAATAGAATTGTTTTGTCCAGAGCAGGCCGCTTGCAGAGCTACGCAGTAATGCTTTATGTTCAGGTGATAATTTTTTTGGTGTCAACTCATCATAATATTCATCAGTCTCTGCTATTCGTTTGGCAAAAATTTTATCAAACTCGATCCATGGGTCTTCAATTTGATTTTTGCTTAACCTCACTTTAAAAACTGCGGATGCTCCCGGCTTTATTTTTTCCTCCAACCAGATCGCTGCTTTAGTACCTTGCTTTTTGGGGTTGACCGTATCCTCATTATCGACGACATAGTTATTGATCCCATCTTTTACAAATGGAGAATCATTTGGCCGGTTATACATCCTCTCATTATTCGTTTCATTTTCACAAAATAATTGCTCACCACCCTGGTGATAAAGAAAAAAAATACCATTACGATCAGAACTTGTTTGCAGGCAATCGGCAGAAAGCGAAGAAATTTCAGGCCTTGAGAAACGGGAATTATGTTTCCAGAAATTACGAAACCAAAGATGAGGCAGTACATGAATGGTAGCATCCTCAGGTCCGCGGTTATAAACTGTAACCTTCATCAGGATATCGTTCATCTCCTCTTTTGCATATTCGATATAGCAATCAAAATAACGGTTCTCTTTAAATATACCTGTGTCGAGTAATTCATACTCGGTACTTAAACGATCTCTCTTGTTTTGCTCCATCATATCCAGGTAAGGAAACTCTGCCTGCGGATATTTATATAAAAATTTACAATAGGAATGCGTAGGTGAAGAATCCAAATGAAAATATAATTCCTTCACATCCTCTCCATGATTGCCTTCTCTATTGGTCAATCCAAAAAGACGTTCCTTTAAAATGGTATCTTTTCCATTCCAGAATGCCGGAGCGAAACATAATACCTGGTCACTATCACAAAAACCTGCTATCCCTTCTTCACCCCAACGGTAGGTGTAAC
The DNA here is from genome assembly GCA_005882315.1 of Bacteroidota bacterium. Lineage (NCBI taxonomy): Bacteria > Pseudomonadati > Bacteroidota > Bacteroidota bacterium. The sequence continues at coordinate 271,062 of VBAR01000002.1, read as the reverse complement.
TGCGGGCAAGATCATGATTAATGTAATTCCATACATTTCCTTCTTTGCTATAATCTTCCCTTACTGTGCCCCATTGCCGGTCAGACAAATAAGGGCCCCACCTTTTCCAATTTTTATTATTGTGTGAACGGGAAAGCCGTTCTTTTTCTACAAAGTCCAATAGTGTGTATTTAAAACAATTAAACTGTTTGAATAACTAAATATAAATCGTCGGGTCATTATAAATAGTATATAATTTATGCTAATATAACGATTACAGTCTCTCATTGAAGTATATCACCTGGCGGCGTAGAACAGTTTGTGAAAAACAAGATTTGGCTGAATAGAAATGTTGATTTAGGAAATATCTTTACCAAAATCATTAAAAGAAATGAAAGCGATAGGCAATACACCTTTGATCAAATTGGAAAAATTATCAGAACCCGGCTGCGCCGATATCTATGTGAAATATGAAGGGGCCAATCCAACAGGAAGTATGAAAGACCGGATGGCACTTTCGATGGTTGAAGGTGCAGAAAAAAGAGGACAACTAAAGCCAGGCGACAAAGTGATGGATTATACTGGGGGAAGTACTGGTAGTTCGCTGGCAATGGTGTGTGCCACTAAAGGTTACAAGGCATACTTTGTTTCTTCCGATGCATTTGCAGAAGAGAAACTACAAACTAGGCGTGCCTTTGGGGCAACGCTTGAATTATTTCCAAGTGAGAATCGTGCCATAACAGCGAAGCTGATCGATTCAATGGTGCAGCGGGCAAAAGAATTAAGTAAAGAACCGGGTGTATTCTGGACAGATCAATTTAATAATGTTGACAACCGGAATGCTTATCATGAAATGGCGAAAGAAATTATTGATGTATTGGGGAATGATATCGATGAGTTTATCATGGGTGTTGGTACTGGTGGATGTTTCTCCGGCAACTCAGAATATTTAAAAGAAAAAATTCCAGGTATTAAATGTATTGCAATAGAACCTTATCATGTTCGTGCATTGTCGGGTGGTGAAATGGGTGGCAAACATAAATTAGAAGGCATCGGTGCTGGTTTTATTCCTTCTATATGCAGATTAGATCTGGCAGATGAAATAGTTGCCGTGAAAGATGAAGATGCAATGGATACTACAAGAAAACTGGCAAGAACAGAAGGTATATTCGGCGGCACTACTTCCGGTGCCAATGTATGGACGGCTATTCAACGTGCCAGAAAGCTGGGAGCAGGAAAAAAGATCGTTACTGTAGTTTGTGATTCGGGATTGAAATATTTGAATGGGGATTTGTACAAATAGTTTCAATACAAAATCATTCTTACAACTCTTCTTGCTGAATATTTCAGAAGGTTAATTCTGAATACCGTTTAATCAATATATTTAAGCCTTAATTTTTTACCATGCACAAACCAATTATTTTTCTTTTTTCACTTATTCTGTCAGTATCCATTTTAGCACAACAAAAACTAACAGTCGAAAAAATAATGCGTGACCAGAATTGGGTGGGCACATCTCCATCCAACGTTCAGTGGAGCAATGATGGTCAGTCAATTTATTTCAACTGGAATCCGGATAAAGCCCTGGCAGACTCTATTTACTACATCACACTTACCAATAAAATTCCAGTAAAAGCTTCTTTAGCTGAAACACAGAATTACAGATCTGTTGGAAATTATGTTTATAATCTTTCCCGCACTGCATATGTATTTTCAAAAGATGGTGATATTTTTTATACCGATACAAAAACAGGAAAGACGAAACGCATTGTTCAAACTTCCGATGCCGAAAGCAACCCTCAATTTTCTTTTAATGAAACAAAGATCGTTTATACAAGAAGCCAGAATTTATATGCATGGGATATTGCTTCCGGTGAAACGATGCAGTTAACAAACCTTCAGGCTGCACAAGCCGGACAAACAACACCACCACCTACAGGAAATTTTGGAGGAGGCGGAGGTTTTGGCGGTGGCGGAAGACAAACAGGTGCTGGTTCTGCCGCAGCAGCTAATCAACAGGAAGATTGGTTAAAGAATGATCAACTCAAATATTTTGAAGTATTAAAATCAAGAAAAGAAAAAAGAGACAAAGGTGATGCATATAATAAGTCATTACCTAAACCAAAAGAATTGCGCAGCATAAATATTGAAGACAAACAATTACAAGGATTGAATTTAAGTCCTGATGGACGATTTATTGGTTATCGTTTATTCAAAGCTGCACCTGTTGCAAATGCAAAGACCACAATTGTTCCGAGCTATGTAACTGAAACCGGTTTTACAACAGATATTCCGGGCCGTACAAAAGTGGGAACAGCACAAGGCAGTTCTGAGTTTTTTATTTATGACAGGGAAAGAGATACCGTTTGGTCAGTGAAAGCTGATTCAACAATTCCGGGAATAAAAGACCCGCCTGATTATTTGAAAGACTATCCTAAAAAATTGGAAGAGAAAACAAAGAACCCGCCAATGAGAGCAGTAACTTTTAATGCAGTGCAATGGTCACCATCAGGAACAAACCTGGTAGTTGAGCTTCGTTCTGTTGACAACAAAGACCGCTGGCTGATGTTATGGGATACTGCAACACATAAATTAAAATTGCTCGATCGTCAAAGAGATGAAGCATGGATCGGCGGTCCTGGAATTGGCTTTGGCCGTATTGGCTGGATCGATGATAACACATTCTGGTTTCAATCCGAATCGACAGGCTATTCTCATTTATACACGATCAATGTAAATACAAAAGAGAAGAAAGCATTAACAAGCGGTAAGTATGAAGTGCAGCAAGCACAACTTAGCCGTGATAAAAAATCTTTCTTCATTACAACTAATGAAGTGCATCCGGGTGAACAACACTTTTATCGCCTGTGGATCGCCGATGGAAAAAAAGAACGCATTACTACAATGACGGGAGCACACCAGGTTGCTGTTTCACCTGATGAAAAATATTTAGCTGTGCTCTATTCCTACTCTACCAAACCATGGGAATTGTATTTACAGGAAAATAAAGCTAGTGGAAAAACTGAACAGATCACAAACAAAGCAATGAGTGATGAATTTAAATCATACTCATGGAGAGACCCTGAAGTAATAACATTTACTGCAGCAGATGGTGCTCAGGTATATGCAAGAATATTCAAGCCGGCAAACCCTCATCCCAATAAGCCAGCTGTTTTATTTGTGCATGGCGCAGGCTATTTACAAAATGCACATAAATGGTGGAGCAGTTATTCCCGTGAATATATGTTCAACAACCTGCTTGCCGATAATGGTTATTATGTAATGGATATTGATTATCGTGGCAGTGCAGGTTATGGCAGGGATTGGAGAACGGGCATCTATCGTTTTATGGGAGGAAAAGATATGACCGATCATGTGGATGCTGTAAACTATTTGGTGAAAACATATGGTGTCAATCCAAAACATGTCGGGCTGTACGGTGGTTCATATGGCGGCTTCATTACATTGATGGGTATGTTTAACTATCCTGATGTATTTGCAGCAGGTGCTGCATTACGTCCGGTTACAGATTGGGCAAATTACAATCATGGTTATACTGCTAATATTTTAAATGAACCATTCAATGACAGTCTAGCGTACAGGAAGAGCTCACCTTATTATTTTGCGGATGGACTGAAAGGTGATTTGCTTATCTGTCATGGTATGATAGATGTGAATGTACATTACCAGGATGCTGTAAAACTTACACAAAGGTTGATCGAATTAGGAAAAAATAATTGGGAGCTTGCTTCTTATCCCATGGAAGATCATGGATTCGTTGAGCCCAGCAGCTGGACGGATGAGTATAAACGTATATTTAAATTGTTCGAAACAGTTTTAAAAAAATAGATCATGCTTCAAAAAATAAACTGGGACAATGTGCCTACCGAAACTGTGAACCCTTCAATGGAAAGAAAAATGATATGGGGTGAAAAGATCATGATCGCTAAAATGAAATTCAAAGATGGCTTTGTTGTGCCGCTGCATCATCATTTTCATGAGCAGGTTACACAGGTTATTAAAGGTCAAATGCGTTTCTGGTTTGGAGAAAATAAAGAACAGGTAATGGATCTATATCCCGGTGATGTAATTGTTATCCCTCCCGATCTGCCGCACGAAGCATTGATGATCGGTGAAGTGGAAGAGATTGACACATGGTCACCACCAAGACAGGATTGGTTAGATAAGACGGATGACTATTTGAGGAAATAAATGGAATTTTATTCTGGTTCTTTAAAAATATATTGTTCTTCGTATTCTACTTCAAAAACTTTTAAGAAATGTCTATACTCATCTAAGAATGTTTCTTTCTGATGATGAACTTCCTGATTTTGAATATATCGAACTACTTCATCTACATGACTTTTAGAATATGAAAATGCGCCATAACCTTCTTGCCATGAAAATGGAACGGCACAAAAGCCTTTGTCTTTAATCCATTTGCTACTTTCTGTTTTTATATTTTGCACCAATGATGAAATGGATTGTAACGGTCGAAGACCAATAAGTATATGAATATGATCGGGCATGCTATTTATTTGTAACATCTTGTGACCATTATTTTGAATGATACCGGTCATATATTTATGTAATTCATCCTTCCAGGCTTTTTGAATTAATGCTTTCTTGAATTTTACAGCAAATACAAATTGAATATGCAGTTGTGTATAAGTGTTTGCCATTTATCCTAAATAAGATAGATAAATATACTAAAGCTTGCCGTGTTCCGTAGGAACACATTAAGGGTAGAAAATCGAAAATCCGTGTTGGCGTTCCGTAGGAACGCATTGTGCTCATTGGGTTTGATATTTTGATTTCACATAATGTTCCTACGGAACATTATTCTTAATTCCCATTTTTCTACCCATAAGATGTCCCTACGGGACATAAGTACATTTCGAGATGTGCTCAATAGAATTACCAACCGCAAAAGTGTGCGACGCAACAACAGCTTAATAGTAGCAATGCAGTTTGTTTAATAAATAAAAAAGCCAACCCAAATCAGGCTGGCTTTGAAATAAAATGTTGTAGAGTTTAAAATCCAAACTGTTGTCCGCCACTTCTCGGATCAGTCTTTGTTTCAAACTTAAATTCTTTTGGCGGCTCTGCTCCCATCAGGTTCTTTACAAAATAATCCCAGCGTTTGCGCATCATATAAGGTGAGTCGGCACCAAAACCATGACCTGCATTGGGAAATACAACAAGATCATAATCCTTGTTCGCTTTTGTCAATGCATCTACAACAAGCATTGTATTATATGGCGGCACATTATTATCCATCAGTCCATGTGCAAGCATCAGTTTTCCTTTCAGATTTTTTGCATAGGTCTGGTTGGCTTGAGCATCATAATTATCTTTTCCATCAGCACCTTTCGTTAATAAACCAATATAACGTTCGCCCCAATCATCTTCATAGTTGCGATTATCATGATTACCGGATTCTGAAATACCTACTTTATAAAAATCAGGATAACGGAACATAGCCGCTGCTGTTGCAAAACCTCCGCCTGAATGTCCCCAGATACCAACCTTAGTTGTATCGATATAAGAATATCGCTGTGACAATTGGCGAATGCCTGCGATCTGGTCCGGCAATGTATTAGTACTCATATCGGGCCAATACATATCATGAAAACTTTTTGAACGGCCGGGATTACCTGTGCCTTCAATTACAACAACTACAAATCCCAATTCAGCCAAAGCCTGGTGATCACCTCTTGCTGCACTGAAACTCCACCCGCCTACACTACCGCCTTGCGGACCGGGATAGATATAATTAACAACAGGATATTTTGCCTTTGAATCGAGATTAGTTGGCGTAAACATCAAACCATAAATATCTGTTTTGCCATCTGCTGCTTTTAATGTTACAGGTGTTGGTGGCTTCCATCCTGTTGCTTTCAGTCTTGATACATCTGTTTTTTCTAACTCAGCAATTTGTTTCCCATTTATATCACGCAACACGGATACTGATGGTACATCCGGCTTTGAATACGTATCGATAAAATAATTTTCATTTGGTGAAAAGCTGATGGAATGTGTGCCTGCACCCGGAGAAAGTAATGTGAGACCTTTTCCATCAAAACCAACTTTATAAAATTCGGCGAAATAAGGATTCTCTGTTTGACGGCCGTTAACCATAAAATACAGCTGGCGTTTTGCTTCATCCACTTTTATTAAACGTGTCACTACCCAATCACCTTTTGTAATTTGATTTTTCAGTTGGCCTGTAGTTGCATCATACAAATACAGATGGCCCCAGTTATCTCTTTCGGAAAACCAGATGATCTCTTTAGATTTTGGCAAATAACGCCAGTTGATAGAACCCCAGCCTGATTCATATTGAGTAGCCACTGTTTCTTCAAACACTTCACGTACTTCGCCGGTTGTTGCATTCGCAATACGCATTTTTCCCTGCTTATGATCACGGGAAGTAGTAAGAAAAGCAAGTTCTGTTCCATCAGTATTCCAGGCGATATCATCAAAAGTTCCACTGCTTGATATATCATCACTGAGTGATGCACGATGTGGATCGGGAGGAATATTGAACATTACAACCTTTGCTTCATCAACATTAATTACACAACGGCTGATCATCGGAATTTCTTTATCACCCGGCAACGGATATTTCCATGCTTTTAATGTTGGATGACCCACATTGGTAGATGCGAGATACATATCACCCACATTACGTTGATCCTGTTTGAAGGTGGCGATCTTTTTTGAATCGGGTGACCATTTTACTATTGCCCTGTCGCTGGCTTTCCATCCTGCATTATCTGTTGCATATCCAAAATCTTTTATGCCGTCAGTAGTTAATTGCTTTTCCTCTTTTGTTTTCACGTCTCTTACCCAGAGGTTATAATCTTTAATGAATACTGCCTTTGTCCGGTCAGGCGACATCACTTCAAGGCCAGCTCCCCTGAAACCGCCTTGCCCCGACTGCATAGCATTATTAATTGCGGTATCAGTTGACACAATTCCGCTTTGCAGATCATATCTCCACTGTTTTCTGTCAGCATTAAATATGATTGCTTTCCCATCCAGCGAAAAATTAATATTCTGAAATGGAAGCATTGAAGCTTTGTATGATCTTCCGGTTGCTTTAGAAAGCCCTTCAGCCATTTTTTCATGATCAAAGGCTGCACTTTTTGTACCCTTTACTGCATCCACCATTATAAACTCGCTACCCGTAGGTGTTAATACACGGTACCAGAATTTATCACCGGGCATCCAATTGGCTCCTACATTGCCACGGTCAATATACCGTTGTATATTGCCGCCTAAAAGATTTTCTGCCTGCTGGTAATCTTTTGTTGTAAAAACTTTGCCTGGCTGTGCGGATGCTGAAAATAGGATTGAACAAATAGCAACTGTGCTGAGTATTCTTTTCATGTTATGTTATTAAAATTTTGGAAGGTGAACAGGGCGCAATTTAGAGAATCAGAAGGAAACCGCAGTTACCACTTATCCAGTGGATAAACTGCGAGTAGAATGCATGCTATTTTTCTGATTATCTTCGAAAATATGTTGAGCATATTAAGAACTGATTCCACGCATCCTGATTTTATAGAACTGGTAAAACAGTTGGATGCTTATTTAGCTGAACTGGATGGTGAAGAGCATGCATTTTATAATAAGCTGAATGTAATTACACATATTAAACACGCAGTGGTTGTTTATGAAAATGATTACCCAGTTGCCTGCGGTGCTATCAGGGAATTTAAGGCAGACAGTATGGAAGTAAAACGAATGTACACCCTGCCTGAAATGCGGGGTAAAGGAATTGCCGGAATTGTTTTAACTGAATTAGAAAAATGGGCTGCTGAGCTGGGTTATAAAAAATGTGTGTTAGAAACCGGCAAAAGACAACCCGAGGCTATCCATCTTTATGAAAAGAACGGCTATAAAATTATTCCCAACTATGGAGAATATCTAAATATTGAAAACAGTGTTTGTTTTGAAAAAGAATTGAAATAATAGCATATATGTGATCAATAATTTTTATCACCATCACAGCGAAGAATACAAAAGCCAACCTGAAACAGGTTGGCTTTTGTGATAAAATATCTGATGAAGAATTAAATTAAAACTGCACCCCAGATGATCAATGAAATAATAGCACCGATCCATGCCCATTTAGTTCTTGAAGATTTATCACCCCCGCTAATCAGGTAAGCAATCAAAACTCCTATTAATGACAGAAAAAGTCCCAGGGCCAAACCACCCCAGTTGATACCACCAACTCCGGCTACCGCAGGTTCTCCGTTTACCGCAGCTTTAGTGAAATATTTTTCTACCCTTTCTTTGCTGAAACTACCATCCTCGTTTATGTTACTTCTCAACTGCCGCTGTCCTAATTTAAAATTCATCTTGTCAAAACGACTCATTTTATTTCCAGTCATCTTTTCAAGATCCTTTACCTTGATCTGGGAAAGTTCCATTAATGAGATCAGTTGCCCGGTGTTGCCTATAGGAATATAAACTTCAGTGGCTTTTACCGGTCGCTCTACAGATGGAACAGAAAATGAGTTGTTGGATGAATAAGTTGCTGAGAAAATAGAAATGAATCCAAGGAGTGTAATTACTTTTTTCATAAACTGGGCTTTTGGTTAAGAATAGTCTAATTTACTAAATTTATATATACAAGCCCATATTTGTTTTTTTTCAAAAAAATTTCCCGGAATCAATGATTTGCTCAGCCTGCTTTAATATTGGTAAAAATCAGGAAAAAGAAATTTTTAACTTACCGGATAAACCGATTGAAACAGCTATCCATCAGTGAAAATAAATTTGTAACTATGATGAGACAATCCCCAAAAATATTAGTCTTTATATTTTTTCTTAATCCACCCTTGTTTGCAATAACCCAGGAAATTAGAATTCCTGCAGAATGGGAAAATCAGGAAACTGTGTGGCTGACATGGTTTGGCCAGGAAAGACGTGATTCTGTAACCTGCCGGGTTATTGAGGCTCTGCAGCCGCATGTTAAGATTTCCATGAATGTTGGATCAAATTCTATGAAGACAACTGCTAAACAGTATATGGCTAAATTCATGGTTGACACTTCTACGGTTGAGTTTGTGACTGATCCGCATATTGACTTCTTTGCAAGAGACTATATATTTTTTGTAAAAGATAAAAGCAACAAATTAAAGGTGGTTTGTTTTGATTATTCATGTTATGGTATGTACCCGCAGATATATGAAAAGCCAATGCCGGAAGGAGAAAAGAAATTTGGACAATGGGATGAACGAATGGCGATGCGAATGGGTTTACCGATGATTAAAAGTGATTATATTTTTGAAGGCGGGGGAATTGAAGCAAATGGTGCCGGAACTTTCATGATCATTAAAGAAATGGCGCTGCAACGTAACCCGGACAAATCAATACCGGAAATTGAAAACGAACTCAAAAAAACACTTGGTGCCCGCAAAATAATCTGGTTAGTGAAAGGACTTATCGAAGATCGGCAATTTCCAAAGTTTGGCCCATTTTATAAGAATTACTTCGGCGGCGGAGCTAATATGCATATCGATGAACTCTGCAGGTTTGTCAATGAAACGACTATTGTATTGCCGTATCTCTCAAAAGATGATAAAGACAAAAGCCCGGTTGACAGCATCAATTATCCGATGCTTGAGGCGAATTTTAAGATCCTTGAAAATGCTAAAACGGCGAAAGGAGAAAAGCTTAAAATAATTCGTATTCCGATGCCGGAAATTGAGGAGTTAAAATTTACATTAACAGCTTCTGAATCCGATTCTAAGCGTTATAAAGATTTTGGAATAAACAAAGACGATACTATTTATCGAATACCGGCAGCCAGTTATTGCAATTTCTTTATCAGTAACAAAGTAGTATTAATTCCTAAATACTGGAAACCGGGAATGTCAGAGACTCAAAAACAAAAAGATGAAGAAGTAAATAAAATATTTACTCAACTATTTCCTGACAGACAGATAGTACAAATTTATACATTGCAAGTAAACAGAGGTGGTGGTGGAATTCATTGCATGACACACGAACTGCCAGTTTCAAAAAATTGAACGGCAACATAACAGTTATTTTTCTGTTATGTTGCTTACGAATACGCATCAAATCGTTCATGCTATTTCGATTAATGCCGAATAGAATTCCAGAACGTACAGGAGTGCGACGCAACAGATGTTCCTTAGTAGCAATTCAGCCCGTACAAAAACATTAAATTCCTTATTTTTGCGCAACATTCAAAACAGCATATGAGCATTCTCGTTAATAAAAATTCCAAAGTTCTGGTACAGGGTTTTACAGGTGGCGAAGGTACTTTTCATGCCACGCAGATGATCGAATATGGTACCAATGTGGTTGGCGGCGTTACTCCCGGCAAGGGCGGCAATAAACATCTTGACAAACCCGTCTTCAATACTGTTGCGGCTTGTGTAAAAAATACCGGTGCCAATGTAAGTATCATTTTTGTACCGCCTGCATTTGCAGCTGATGCCATTATGGAAGCTACTGATGCAGGTGTTGCTCTTGTGGTTTGTATTACCGAAGGTATTCCTGTGCAGGATATGGTGAAGGTGAAACATTACTTACTGGGAACAAGTACAAGACTTGTGGGTCCCAATTGTCCCGGGGTTATTACGGCAGATGAGTGTAAAGTGGGCATCATGCCCGGTTTTGTTTTTATAAAAGGTCGTGTAGGTATTATTTCAAAAAGTGGTACGTTGACTTATGAAGCAGCAGACCAGGTAGCGAAAGCAGGTCTCGGCATCTCTACTGCTGTTGGTATCGGTGGCGACCCGATCATTGGTACGACTACTAAAGAAGCTGTTGAATTATTTATGAATGATCCGGAGACAGATGCGATCGTTATGATCGGTGAGATCGGTGGCGGCATGGAAGCTGAAGCTGCGAACTGGATAAAATCAAATGGAAATAAAAAACCGGTAGTTGGATTTATTGCCGGGCAAACAGCACCTCCCGGCCGCAGAATGGGTCATGCCGGAGCTATTGTTGGTGGTGCTGATGATACAGCTGCTGCAAAAATGAAGATCATGGATGAATGTGGTATTCATGTGGTACAAAGCCCTGCAGATATTGGCAAGATGATGAAGCAGGTGATCGGGAAGTAACAGACAATTGGCAATCGGCAATTAGCAATAAAGTAAAAACCAAATAATAAAAGCCTCTTCAAATCGAAGAGGCTTTTGCATATTGCCTATTATCTATTGCATATTAAAAACGGCGGTTATTATCCCAGTCTCTATCCCGGTCATTATCCCTGTTACGATCATTATCTCTGCGGTCCCAATCACCGTCACGGTCGTTGTAGTCACGATCTTTTCCGCGACCATTTCTCATTTCATCTACATCTACCATACCGTAAGCATTGACAGTAATGCGGAGGTCTTCATTCCTTACAAAGAAACTTTTTGAAGATACCAGTTTCATACGGTTGCTGAAAAATCCACGACTTCTTTCATACACTTTAATAGTGTGTATTCCGGGACGTATTCTGTCGAGCCTAATGGTGTTGTCATTGTTATAGTTTCTGCCATCTACCACGATCTCAAAGTTTCTTCGTGATTTAATTGTTACCGATGGATTTCGATCGGCTGCCATTGCTGCCAGAGTAAAAAGGCTAACGAAGGCAAGAGTCATAATTTTTTTCATGGTCAAAGATTTTAAAGTTATTGGCCGAAATTTACCGGGGTAGTTCCGGCCAGTTTATTTTCATAGTATCCCGGGTACGATCTTAAATAATCTTTCATTATTCCCTGTAGTCACGGATAAAACGGGCCAGTTCATCACGGCTGTTGCTGAACGTTAACAGATCATTGACGGTGTAATAACTGTTTTTATCAACTGTGTAACGGTAAGCATACTTTGCCAGGTCGAGTTTGTTGTTCTCAAACGTAAAGAGTTGGAGCATTTCTTTTACCTGCTGTGTTGTGAACAGGTTACTATTGATAACCTGTTTTGCAAGGTCCACTCTTGTGTTCTCAAACATTTCCCGACGCAATGTTTCTTTTACACGACTGAAATCAGCATTGCTCATTTCACGGCCATAGCCATTTTCATAGTTACCGTCCCTGTCACGATCGTTGTTGCGGTCGTTGTCACGGTCATAGTCCCGATCCCTGTCGCCATTACGATCGTTGTCGATATCACGATCGTTATCGATGTCACGATCGTTGTCAATGTCACGGCCCCTGTCGCCATCACGGTCATAACCCCAACCGTCATCATTTTCAATCCTGCCTTCATCGGTAAATACTTTACCGAATTTGTTGATGGTTATGTCAAAATCATAACCACGACGAAGATTGATGCGACTGTTGTAAACAACTTCACGTTTGCTGCCAAGGATGTCGAAGACGCGGTTGTTATTGTTTCCGCGTTTCTTTTCTTTGGTGATCTTAATGGTGTGTGAACCGGTCCTGAGATTTTTAATGATGATGCTATTATCCATATCGAAAGAATAACGGCGGCCATCTACTTCCACCTGCAGATCTTTGCCGGTGCCGAAGCTTGAAATACTCAGGTAAGGGTCATCATACATTGCCAGTGCGGCAATTGAGAATAGTGAGCTTAATAAAAGGGTAGAAATTTTTTTCATAATATGTTTCCTCCTGCATCGTATTTTTCAAACGACATGCCATCGTGCCAAAATGCTATGAAAGAAAACGTTAATGATTATTGTTTAGTAAAGACTAAATTTTTTAATTGATTAAACCTTCTTATGGCGGTTACTTTTCACCAACCATTACCATGAGTTGTATCGTCATGAGAAAATAATTTATGAAATTATCTTTCACAGCGCATCTAATAAGCAGTTCTAATAATTTAACTTGTACTAAAATCATAACCCATGTTCTCATTTTTAAAAGGTTGCATTCTTGTTGTTACTATTTTCTTAACAGTGTCCATCACAGGAAATGCACAGTCCGTTAAAACCTATCCTGCCGAATGGAAAAAGGTAGAAGACTTTATAAATAAAAAACTGCCCAAATCTGCATTGACGGAAGTAAAAAAGATCTATGCACTTGCAAAGAAGGATGGTTCGGTAGGAGAAGCACAGGTTATTAAATCACTTATTTATATTATAGGTTTACAGGAAGAAACACGAGAGGACAATCAAGTACTGGCAATAAAGGAAATGGAAAAAGAGATTGCAGGAAGTAGCGAAACTGTTGCTTCTATATTAAACAGCCTTACAGCCGGCCTCTACCTTCAATATTACCAGAACCATCGTTGGGAGTTGTATAACAGAACCAATACCGTTCAATTTAAAAAAGAAGATATTAAAACATGGACGACAGATGATTTTCATAAAAAGATCTCAGCACTTTATTTAAGATCCTTGCAGGCAGAACAATTGCTGAAACAAACAAGATTGGATAAATATGATGCAATTATTATAAAAGGTAATGTCCGCCATCTCCGTCCTACCCTTTTTGACCTGCTTGCCCACCGTGCATTTGAATATTTTGAAAGCGATGAACGATATATAACAAAACCTGCTTACAAATTTGAGATCGACCAGGCTTCAGCTTTTGATCCGGCTGCTGATTTTGTTACAAGAAAGTTTATAACCAAAGATTCTTTATCGCTTCAGCACAAGGCATTATTAATTTATCAAAAACTGATCGCTTTTCATTTGAATGATGTAAAACATGATGCATTAATAGATGTGGACATTAAACGGCTGGAGTTTGTCAGCGAAAACTCCACGCATCCGGATAAAGAAAAATTATTCAAGCAATCGTTAACCCATATTGCAAACCAGTATAACAATTTACCCGCAGCCGCACAGGCATGGTTCCTGCTGGCGAATGCATATAATATAGATGCCGATAAATACAAACCTTATGGAGACAGTACACATCGTTTAGACAAACTAAAAGCAAAAGAAATTTGCGAACGGGTGATGCTACAAAAAGATTCATCAGAAGGAAAGATCAATTGCATAAACCTTTTGAATAGAATAACAAAAAAAGAATTGCAGTTTAAAATTGAAAAAGTGAATGTGCCCGCAATGGCCTTTCGTTCGTTGGTGGAATACCGGAACCTTAATGAATTGCATTTACGCATTATCCGGGCGGATGAAAAACTAAAAAAAGAATTGGAGAACCAGGATAATGATAAATACTGGACTGCTCTCCTAAAAGCAATACCTCTAAAAGCATGGCAACAGATCTTACCCGCAACATCTGACATGCAGCCACATAAAACTGAAATAAGAATTGATCCGCTTATGCCCGGTGAGTATATTTTGATCAGCAGCAGCGATAAAGATTTTAAAATTGATAAGTCGGTACTCGGAGCAAGATTGTTTTATGTTTCTAATATCAGTTATATAAATAGCGGAAAAGATTTTTTTGTACTTCACCGGGAAACCGGTCAGCCATTAAGCAATGCTGCTGTACAGATATGGGAACAACGCTACGATCAGAAGCAGTCAAAATATATCATTGAAAAATCAGGTAACTATAAAGCTGATGCAAATGGGTATTTTAAGATCAATGAAGCAAAGAAAGATAATAACAATTATACCTACCAACTTGATATCAGCTATAAAGATGAACGATTCTATATGTCTGAATGGCTTTATGATTATTACTACTCTAATACAGAGACTGAAAAAAATGAATCTACAAGCATTTTTCTTTTTACTGACCGCAGTATTTACCGGCCGGGGCAAACGCTATATTATAAAGGAATAACAATTCTTCGAAGCCCAAAGAAAGGAAACAGTATCTGGCCCGATTATAAAACAACCGTTTACCTGCGTGATGCAAATGAGCAGATAGTTGACTCAATGAAAGTAACTACAAATGAATTTGGTTCTTTCTCCGGTACGTTTCAGCTTCCTTCCACCGGCTTAAATGGCAGTTTTGATATTTACACCGAAAACAATACCGGCAACGCATCATTCCGTGTGGAAGAATACAAACGTCCCAAATTCTATGTTGACTATGAACCGCTAAAAGGAACTTATAAAGTAAATGATATAATAAAAGTAACGGGCTTTGCAAAAGCCTATGCAGGAAATAATATTGATGGTGCCAATGTAAAATACAGGGTAGTTCGTCAGCCGCGTTTTTTGTACCCATGGCTCTGGCGTAAATGGTGGCCGCCGCCAGTAGGAGAAATGGAGATCAAACATGGCGAAACAAAAACAGATAAGGATGGAAAATTTATTATCGAGTTTGCAGCAATACCTGACCTTACGATTGAAAAAAAGTTTGACCCCGTATTTGATTATACCGTGTATGCCGACATTACTGATATCACCGGCGAAACAAGAAGCGGTGAAAAATCAGTAAGTGTAAGTTATAAATCTTTAATACTGAAAACAGATATACCCCATCTGTTACCTGCTGATAGTTTGAAGCTGCTTAAAATTTATACAGAAAATATGAATGGCGAACATGAGCCGGCAAAAGTTACTGTCACCATTTCAAAACTAAAAGAAGAAAAAAGATTGATAAGAACCCGTTATTGGGAAAGGCCTGATCAATTTATAATGTCAAAAGATGAATACATCTTAAGCTTTCCGCATGACGAATATGATAATGAAACTGAATGGGAATTGTGGGAGAAAGAAATGCAAGTGTTTCAGCAGGCTGACTCCACTATGGCGAGTGGTGAGTGGCGAGTGGTGAGTGGGAAGTTTGTATCGGGGTTTTACCAGATAGAAATTATTACAAAAGATAAAAACGGGGAAGAAGTAAAAGATGTTCAGTTTATTGAATTGTATGATGAAAGATCAAATCAACTAAACAAGCCACAATACTTATGGACTGATACAAAGAATAAAGCTCCTGAACCGGGAGAGAAAGCAACTGTTAAACTTGGTACCTCTCCGGATGATCTGTTTATTGTTCAGGAGTTGGATAAGAATTCCGGAGCATGGAACATGCCTCTTGGCAAGCAGGGTTCGGAGTCAGGAGTCAAATATTCTTTCATTAAGCTTAACAACGAAAAGAAGGATCTGCAATACCCAGCAACTGAAGCTGATCGTGGGGGATTTGGAATTAGTTATTTGTTTGTAAAACATAACCGTTTTCATTCAGTGAGCCAGGTTATTGGTGTGCCGTGGAGTAGTAAGGAGTTGAAAATTGAATACGCAACATTCCGGGATAAGACATTAACCGGCAGCGAAGAAAAATGGAAAATAAAAATAAGTGGTTATAAAAATGAAAAACTTGCTGCGGAAATGCTGGCAAGTATGTATGATGCTTCGCTTGATGAGTTTGATCCTCATTCCTGGAGTGAACCTAATATCTGGCCTTCTTACACTAACTATTACCGCAGATGGGATGGAAGCAGAAATTTCATCCAGGTTGAATCACAGCAAAAATGGGAAAACTATGTAATAGAAGATATGGCCGTAAAATATTATGATCAGCTGATCGATAATTTAAATGATGCAGGATTGAGGTCGGGAAGAATAACGAACTATGAACAAGCCCAGCTTAAAAATGTCAATATAGGACTTAAACCTGCAGCGGGGATGGGACAGGAAGTAGTTGTAGCTGCTTCAAGGGCGCCAAATAGAATGCTTGAAGCTCCTGCCTCTTATGACGCTGTTGGAAATATTAAAGGTGTAGACTTGAAGACCTCATCATTGATTTTTAAGACTGGTAATGACGAAAAACAGGAACTTGGTTTCCAACCCCGCCGCAATTTCAATGAAACAGCTTTCTTCTTTCCTGATCTGAGAACAAATGAAAACGGTGATATTGAATTTTCATTCACCATGCCGGAGGCATTGACCAAATGGAAATTCCAAGCACTGGCACATACAAAAGAGCTGGCATTTGGTTATAGCAATAAAGAGATCGTTACACAAAAAGACCTAATGGTGCAGCCGAATCCACCACGGTTTTTAAGAGAGGGTGATAAAATAGAACTCAGCGCTAAAATTGTAAACCTTACAGATAAAGAAATAACGGGGCAAACACAACTGCAGTTATTTGATGCAGCGACCAATGAACCAATTGATGGTTTGTTCAGAAATGTAATACCTAATCAGTATTTCACAGTTGCAGCCGGACAAAGTGAAGCAGTTAAATTTCCATTGGAAATTCCTTTCCAGTTTAATAAAGCCTTAGTATGGCGTATCGTTGCCAAGTCAGGTGATAAAAGCGATGGTGAAGAAAATGCTTTGCCAGTTCTCACCAACAGGATGCTGGTTACAGAATCAATGCCGATCAATATGAAAGATGCTGGTTCAAAAGATTTCAAATTTGAAAAGTTATTGAACAGCGGTTCTTCATCATCATTACAGCATCATGCTGTAACTGTTGAATACACTACCAATCCCGTTTGGCATGCAGTGCAGGCCCTGCCCTATTTAATGGAGTATCCGTATGAATGTGCAGAGCAAACCTGGAATCGCTATTATGCAAATGCACTGGCAACAATGATCGCCAACAGTTCGCCCCGAATCAAACAAATATTTGAAACCTGGAAAATAAAAGATACTGCTGCCCTCATGAGCAATCTTCAAAAGAACCAGGAACTGAAAGCTGTATTGCTGGAAGAAACACCATGGGTGTTGCAGGCAAAAAATGAAGAACAACAAAAGAAAAATATCGCTTTACTGTTTGATCTGGTCCGTATGAGCAAGGAAATGAACAGTGAGTATGAAAAGCTAAAGCAAATGCAATCATCTAACGGCGGTTTTGTATGGTTCAAAGGAGGACCGGACAATGCATACATCACACAATACATTATTACAGGCATCGGGCATTTGAAAAAACTGGGAGTAGATATCAAAAAACTAAAACCCATTACAGATGCTGCTATCCCTTACCTGGATAATCAGATCAAAAAGCAATATGATGAACTGATAAAAAATAAAACCGATCTTAACAAATACACACCGGGCAACTATGAAGTGCAGTACCTGTATATGCGCAGTTTTTTCCCGGAAATAAAAATTGCTACGGCTTCAAAAACAGCTTATGATTACTTCCGGAGTCGTTCACAAAAAACATGGACCAAACAAAGCAAATACATGCAAGGAATGATCGCCTTGCTCCTACATCGGACAAATGATGCAACGACACCGGCTGCAATTTTAAGATCATTAAAGGAAACTTCTATAACCAATGAAGAGATGGGCATGTACTGGAAAGAACAAACCAATGCCGGCTACTATTGGTACCAGGCACCGATTGAAACGCAATCATTATTAATTGAAGCATTCAACGAAGCTGGCAAAGATGTAAAAACTGTTGATGACCTGAAAACATGGTTATTGAAAAACAAACAAACCACTAACTGGAAAACAACAAAGGCAACTGCGGAAGCATGTTATGCTTTGTTGCTGCAGGGAACAAAAATGCTCGATGATATGTCAACTGTTGAAATAAAATTGGGCAATAGCACATTTAAATCATCCGATAACAAAACGGAAGCAGGTACAGGCTATTTCAAAAAGACGATTGATGGTAATATGGTAGAGCCTGAAATGGGTAATATTTCAGTTACTATAAATACCCAACCAGCTAATCAACCGACTGGTCAATCAACCAGTTGGGGTTCGGTTTACTGGCAGTATTTTGAAGATCTTGACAAGATCACTACCGCTGAAACCCCATTAAAGCTGTCAAAGAAATTGTTTATTGAAAAGAATACAGACCGTGGCCCGGTGCTTACACCAATCAATGAAGGCGATTACCTGAAAGTGGGTCATAAAATAAAAGTGCGGATCGAATTGCGTGCAGACAGGGATATGGAGTATGTACATATGAAAGACATGCGGGCAAGCTGTATGGAACCGGTAAATGTATTGAGCAGTTATAAATGGCAGGGCGGTTTGGGTTATTATGAAACCACCAAAGACGCAAGCACCAATTTCTTTTTTGATTACGTACGCAAAGGCACTTATGTTATCGAGTATTCATTATTTGTAACACATACCGGCAACTTTAGTAATGGTATAACTACAATACAGTGTATGTATGCACCGGAGTTTACAAGCCACAGCGAAGGTGTTCGTGTGAATGTAGAATAATATAATAGCAGCAGAGACGGGAGAAGCAGAGATTCTTCCGTCTCCGCAATACAGCGGTTAATTTCCTTCTTACATTTACCGGATGAATGTGGACGTATTAATAATAGGACAAGGAATTTCCGGCACCTGTTTATCCTATTTTTTAGAAAAAGAAAATATTTCATTCCTTGTTATTGACGATGCAAACAACAATGCCCCTTCAAGAGTGGCTGCAGGTATTATCAACCCTGTTACAGGCAGAAGGATCGTAAGAACATGGATGATCGAAGAATTGCTTGAATTCAGTTTACAATTCTATACAAAGCTTGGCGATGAATTAAACATCAAAGCCATTTCCCAAAAACAGATCATTGACTTTTTTCCTTCACCTCAAATGAAATTAGCTTTTGAAGATAGATTTAAAGAAGGAGAAACTTATTTACAAAAACCTGTTGATGAAAATTCTTTTCTTCATCAATTTAATTATGATTTTGGATACGGGATGGTCTCTCCTTCGTATAGCGTTCATCTTCAAACGCTGCTACCAGCATGGAGAAACAAACTGATCAATCAAGATCAATTACTGGAAGAAACATTTGATATTACACAACTGAAGATTGAGCAAGATGCTGTTTATTACAAAGACATTACTGCTCAAAAAATTATTTTTTGCGATGGCGTTCAATCATATCAAAACAATTTCTTTAATAAACTTCCTTTTGCACCGAATAAAGGAGAAATGCTGATTGTGGAAATACCGGAACTATCAACCGATTACTTTTATAAAAAGGGAATGGTGCTTGCTCCGCTTTCAGAATCGGGCCTCTTTTGGTTGGGTAGCAATTATCTCTGGGAATTTGAGCATGAGAATCCAACAAAAGAATTTTATTTACAAGCTGAACAATTATTACAAACCTGGTTAAAGCTTCCATTTAAGATACTGGAACACCGGGCATCTGTTCGCCCTGCTACTATTGAACGAAGACCATTTGTTGGTTTTCATCCGAAATATTCTTCTATTGGAATTTTAAATGGCATGGGAACAAAGGGTTGTTCACTGGCACCTTATTTTGCAAAACAATTATCAGGAAATATCTGCAGCAATAAACCCATTTTACCAGAGGTTAATATTTCCCGTTTCAAAAAAATTCTTTCGCCCTGATTTTTCAAAACTAATAACTTCATCGAAAATAAAATGAACTATCAATGAGCAATACAAATGACAATTCTTATTCCATCCCTGCTTCCTACCGAAGAATGGAAAACATGCATATCATTTTCTGGCTGTTAAAAGACATCAGCTGGTGTTTGTTCTGGAAGCCTCTCGGTATAGCTATGATCTTTCCAACATTGATCATTGCCATCGTAATTTCATACCGTACACGGAATATCAAATCAGAGCTATCACATAATCTTGCTGTCGTTTTTTGGATCTCTGCAAATAGCTACTGGATGATAAGCGAGTTTCTTGGCTTTGATGAAAAGATAATACTTGGTTATGAGGGTAAGTATGGAGCAGTAATACCTTTTGTAATAGGTATATGCTTTCTCCTCTACTATTATCTAATACAGCGTCCTGTTGAAATAAAAAGACAAAAAACGGTTATAATGTAACCAGCAAGTCCAGTTGCTTCTTCAGTTTTCGTTGCTTGTAGTAGCGTCTAACAAAATAGACAATTGTCATTGTTATCATGGGTCCGGATTTTTAAGTTTTCGATAAGGGTTAAGGGTATAGTTCTACATTTCAATTATTTTATGTTTCGTCAATGGGTCCTGGTTCAGCACACGGCATAATGCTTCGTACAGATCGGGCATATGCTGTTTCAATCCGCTCGGATTTTCAAAAAAAGCTTCCGTACTTACCGCCCAGAACTCATGCAGGTTGCTGAATGCATAACTTCTTAAAAAACTCCTGCGATTCGTTATCACATCTGCCAGTATTGGACCGGTAGTGCTACTAAAGCGATCATAATTCAATCTGAAATTTTTATCAATGCCTAATTGTGCGAAAAAATTATTATACAGCAATGCATGACTCATTTCATGCACGGCCACATTGATATCATTATTTTTATTAGAATAACCATATAAGAAATGTTTCCAGCTCAGGTAAATTCCATCGGGTGCTACATGGCCAATATATAATTCTTCGTCGTCATCCATCCGGTATGCATCGGCCAGCACATAAATATCTTTAAAGTGCTGCATCTTATAATTTTTTAAACCGAATGTTACCTGTATTGCAGATGCACTTACTAAAATGGCAGTATCATCATTTCTCTCTAAACCTATAAAGTGAAATTTTTTTGATTCTTTAAATTCATGTACCCGGCTTACAAAACGGTATTGCAGATGTTTTGGCAATTCATTGAAGTAGTTAAATAAACCACCGATCACAAATGAATAGTTATTGAAAACGGTTTCCGTAACAGTGGGATAATCCTGTACAAAAGGCTTGTCAGGCGCAATTTTACTTGTGAATAATTGTCTTATTCGATGGAAAAAGTTTTGCATAAAGTACGGTTCGGCTTATAAATATAAACACTCATTTTCCCATTTGCAAGCTTTACTTTTTTTCTCGTACAATTACGGAGATATTTTACCTGCCTGTAAATAACGACGTGATTCAGCGTTTTCGTGTTGCAGAGGGCAATACTTTTTTTTCAGTCATGGGATCCTGGTTCAATACCTCACATAATGAATGATATATAGCGGGTAAATTAGTTTTTAATTCCTCCGGTAATTCAAAAAAAGCCTCCACACTTACTGCCCAGAATTCTTCGAAATTGGTAAAAGCATAGTTGCGTAAAATACTGCGCCGGTGCAATAAAGCCTGTATAAGCGCCGGGCCATATTGCTGAGTATACTTTGCAAAATCAGTATGAAATTCTTTATCAATACCAAAGTCCCACATATTATTTTGATGACGCAGCGCATGTGCCATTTCATGAATGGCAGTATTTACACCATCTGTATCATTCTTAAATCCTTCCAGCAAATACTTCCATGAAATATAAATCCCGGTGGTAGATACATGCCCCACATTCAATCCTTCAATACCTGCCTGTCCGGTAGGCAGGTCTTTTGCACGGTATGCATCAGCGATCAAATAAATATTTTTAAAGAAAGGAAGAAGATAACTGCGTAAGCCAAATGTCAACTGTACAGCCGCTGCACTCAGCAGTACCTGCATTTCAGGCTTTTCTTCAAGATCGACATAATGAAAATGCTTACTGTTTTTAAAATAATAAACTCTTTTTAAAAACCGGAGCTTACCTGGATCAGGTAATTTATTATAGTAGCATATATGTTTCGAAACAATATCATGCTCAAATCTTGTAATCTCCGCCAGCTCTTTGTAGGCAGCAGGTATTGAATCAGGGTTTTTATTGCTTATAATAGCGCCGATTATTTTATGCAGCGGGTTGGGCATTGAACAAATCTACCCGTTTTAGGAATATGGCACATCGGCCATTGAACCTTATCTTTGCCGCCTGAAAAAACAGATCATACATGTTCAGAACTCATACCTGTGGCGAATTAAGATTGACAGACATAAATAAAGAAGTAACCCTTGCGGGCTGGGTACAAACCATTCGCAAATTCGGCAGCATCACATTTGTTGACTTGCGTGACCGTTATGGCATCACACAGCTATTATTCAGCGAAGACCTCAGCAAACAGCTTGATGAAAATCCATTAGGCCGTGAGTTTGTGTTGCAGGCAAAAGGAACTGTGACTGAACGCAGCAATAAAAATCTGAACATCCCGACAGGCGAAGTAGAGTTAACTGTTTCATCGTTTTCAGTATTAAATAAATCAGCAGTGCCGCCATTTACCATACAGGATGATACAGATGGAGGCGATGATCTTCGAATGAAATACCGCTATCTTGATCTGAGAAGAAATGCAGTAAAAAGAAATCTTGAACTGCGTTATGCGGTAAATCGTGCAACAAGAAATTACCTGCATGCACAAGGCTTTATGGATATTGAAACTCCCTTCCTGATCAAATCAACTCCTGAAGGGGCAAGAGATTTTGTTGTTCCATCCAGGATGAATGCAGGGCAGTTTTATGCATTGCCTCAATCACCACAAACATTTAAACAATTATTGATGGTAAGTGGTTATGACCGTTATTACCAGATCGTAAAATGTTTTCGTGATGAAGACCTGCGTGCCGACCGTCAGCCCGAGTTCACCCAGATAGATTGTGAAATGGCGTTTGTAGAACAGGAAGATATTCTGAACATGTTTGAAGGATTGATAAAATCCATTTTCCAAGATGTAAAAGGAATTGATTATTCGGATAAAGTAGAACGCATGACATGGGAAGATGCGATGTGGAATTATGGAAATGACAAACCGGATATTCGTTTCGGTATGCAATTGCTTAACCTGAAAAAACCTTCTTCAGTTTATACCGCAAAGCAAGATAATGCTACGTTGATTGATGGGGCAGGTTTCAAAGTATTTGATGAAGCAGAAACTGTTTTGGCTATTGCTGTGCCCGGATGTAGCGAATACAGCCGCAAGCAAACTGATGAATTGACCGAATGGGTAAAACGTCCGCAAATAGGAATGAAAGGTTTGGTATTTATAAAATGTAATAACGACGGAACTTATAAAAGCAGCGTAGATAAATTTTTTACAGAAGAAAAACTAAAAGCCATTGCTGATGCAGCAGGTGCAAAGCAGGGCGACCTTGTATTGATATTGGCAGGCGCAGAAGAAAGAACAAGAAAAGCAACGAGTGATTTAAGAATGGAAATGGCAGAACGTTTGGGATTGAGAAAGAAAGATGAATTCAAGTTACTCTGGGTACTGGACTTTCCTTTGTTTGAATATGATGAAGAAGGCAACCGCTGGGTAGCCCGTCATCATCCATTCACTTCTCCTAAGCCATCGCAGATCGAAACGATGATCAATAACGAAGCGTCAATTAAAGATGCAGCAAAATATCTTGAGCATCCTTATGCTGGGATAAAAGCAAATGCGTATGATATGGTGTTGAACGGAAATGAAATTGGAGGTGGTTCGATCAGGATCTATCAAAGAGAGTTGCAGGAAAAAATGTTTGCAGCATTGGGTATGACCAAAGAAGAAGCACTGCATAAATTTAGCTTCTTACTCGGCGCATTTGAATACGGAGCTCCTCCGCATGGTGGTATTGCATTCGGCTTCGACCGTTTATGTGCTATTCTCGGCGGCAGCGAAAGCATCCGTGACTTTATTGCTTTTCCCAAAAACAATGCAGGTCGTGATGTGATGTTAGATGCTCCAGCAACGATTGATGAGAAGCAGTTTGAAGAATTGCAGATACGACTTGATCTAAAAAAATAAGAATGTTGGAATTCTTTTAACAACCGTCGGATTAATTTTATTGAAATCTGTTTTATGAATATAAATAGCCGTATCATTCTTGGACTTGCAGTTTTTGTTTTATCCTGTAAAAAAAATGACAGCCCGAACCCCAACGGTGAACAAGTCTCAAAAGATGTTTCTTATGGTACACATGCACAGCATAAAATGGATATTTATTTACCTGCAGGGCGCAGCACCACTACAACTAAAGTGATAATCATGATCCATGGCGGTGGATGGAACACGGGTAGCAAAGCCGACCTGGATATATATATTGATTCGTTACGAAGAAGAGAGCCTTCGTATGCAGTGTTCAACCTGAATTACCGTCTTGCCAATCCTCCAGATCTTTTCCCAGTGCAGGAAAATGATATAAAAGCTGCTGTTGAATTTATTTACAGTAAACGTAACGAGTATCATATCTCTGATAAATTTGTTTTAGTAGGAGTCAGTGCAGGAGCTCATCTCGCATTATTGCAAGGTTATAAATACACATCGCCTGTTAAAGTAAAAGCTATCATTGATTTTTTTGGGCCTACTGAGTTAGTTGATTTGTATAATAACCCGCCCAACCCACTGGTGCAACCATTACTGGTAAGTGTAACAGGCGGAAACCCGACAACACATGCAAGCATCTACGCTTCTTCCAGCCCGATAAATGCAGTTACTGTTCAATCATCACCTACAATGATATTACAGGGCGGTGCTGATAATGTTGTATCGCCATCACAGTCTGACAATTTAAATATAAGACTGTTCACAGCCGGCGTTATTCATCAATATGTATTTTACCCAACTGAAAGCCATGGGTGGACTGGGCCTAACCTTACCGATTCATTTAATAAGATACAGGCTTTTCTTTCGGCGAATGTGAACTAAGTGCTGAAATTTTTCTTTTCTGAATAAATCTGCGGACCAAAAAGAGAAGTATTAGAAGTAGGAACAAACCAACCAATAACAAACCGAATTTTATTTTTCGTTCAGTTTTGTCAAGCCCATTTTCAATCTTCGTATTACAATCATTGATATAATAGGATAGTCCCGGAAAAGCAGGATTGAGCTTCTGCAATTTTTTTATTTTAGCCAGGGCTTCCCGGTATTCAGCATTATCATAGTCATCCATTGCTTTACTAAACAATGCAGAAGCCTTTCCTTCCCTCGCAACAATTTTTAATGAGTCTAAAAAATCCTTTACGATACTTACCGGTATTGAAAAATTCATGCCTGCTGCCAGTGAAGCGGAGCCGTATTCTTTACTGCCGAATGTAGCGATACCGATCACCTCACCATTCTCATTACATACCGGCCCACCGCTATTGCCATGATTGATTTCAGCATCCATCTGTACCACATTCCACCCGGTTGTTGTTTTTCGTATACCACCAACAATACCGGTTGTAAGTGATGGTTCTTGGGTGGATTCAGATGATAAGTATGCATTACGTGTCACCGGGTCAGGATAACCATATACATAAATTCTATCTCCAACACGTGGTAGCGTAATATTGGCTAATCGTAATGTAGGGAAAAAACTACCTGGTTCTATTTTCAAAATGGCAATATCCTTTCCCGGCATTGATGCTCCTTTTTTAATAATACGTGCCAATGTTGTTTTCGAAGAGGCTTGTCCACTGGCTGTATCAGTTGCATAAGAAACATAAATATTACGTTTCAGATTCTCCAGTAAAATAGACTGAATGCTCGAATATATTTCTACAAAGGAGCTATACAACAATTCTTTTTGTTCCTCACTGAATTTTACAGCCCATGCTGCTTCCAATGCAGCTATATTAGTTTCAGTCACCTGCTGAAAAGCGGAAAGAATAAATTTTCGCCGGATATAATTACCGGATTCATCCACCACATGACAGTTGGTAACCAGGTAACCATCTTCAGTTATAATAAACCCTGTTCCGGATGTAGTGATTGTTTGTGTATGATACCGGTAATCAGCAGTATTCTTAAAAAATTTAGCCGGCCTGTTACTTATTTGTTTTAAAACAATATCCAATTTTTCTTCGGCATTCATCCGGGCTCCAAATCTTTCGATATCACTGATGGAATCCAACAATGCATTAAAAAGCCGGTTATCAACAATCACCTGCTTCACATAAACCGTAGCCGAAAAATTTGTTTTGATCATTACCACACCGGGTCTGTTGCGGGCATAGTTCTGCGCCGCAGAAGATTGGCTGCTGCCTTGTTTTGCAAACAAGACAACAAAAAATACGGTGTGTAAAACGAACAATTTTATTTTACAGGACAGCCTCATTATGATCTTTCTGATTTTAAAATACATAAAAAACAAACTTGTTGTAGTATTGCTTTTTGTTTTATGAATTCAGCCCCACAAATACCTCTTGCGGAGCGTATAAGGCCAAAAACTTTACCAGAATTGGCCGGACAGGAACATCTGACCGGCAAAGGAAGCATATTGCGTGTTGCCATTGAAATTAATTCTGTTCCTTCCATGATATTCTGGGGACCACCCGGTACTGGTAAAACAACCATTGCAAATATTATAGCTAATACATTAAACGTTCCTTTCTTCACTCTTAGTGCCATAAGTGCCGGAGTAAAAGATGTACGGGAAGTAATTGAACAGGCAAGAAAAAAAGCCGGCTCCATTTTATTTATTGATGAGATACACCGCTTCAACAAAGGCCAGCAAGATGCTTTACTCGGCGCAGTTGAAAAAGGAATCATCCGCCTGATCGGGGCAACAACCGAAAATCCTTCTTTTGAAGTTAATTCAGCATTACTAAGTCGCTGCCAGGTATATGTTTTAAAACCGTTGGAAAAAAAACATTTGATTCAATTGCTTAAACAGGCAATGGAAAAAGATGAATGGCTGAAAACTAAAAAAATCGAATTGAAAGAAACAGAAGCGCTACTCAATATCTCCGGCGGCGATGCAAGAAAATTATTAAACCTGTTTGAGCTGGTTTGTGAAAATGCCGGAGATGAAATTATTATTACTGATGAACTGGTGATGAACACTGCCCAGCAGCGGATCGCTTTGTATGATAAACAGGGTGAACAGCATTATGATATTATTTCAGCATTTATAAAATCTATTCGAGGCAGTGATCCTAATGCTGCTGTATATTGGTTAGCAAGAATGATCGAAGGTGGAGAAGATGTAAAATTTATAGCAAGACGACTTGTAATACTCGCCAGTGAAGATATTGGTAATGCAAACCCGACAGCATTGGTATTGGCAAATGCCGCATTTGACGCAGTTAATAAGATCGGTTACCCAGAAGCCAGTATTATACTTTCCCAATGTGTCACTTATCTTGCTTCATCACAAAAAAGCAATGCAGCAGTTGCGGCTATCGGTGCTGCTTCCGCTGCTGTTAAACAACATGGTGATCTACCAGTGCCCCTGCATATCCGCAATGCTCCTACCAAACTGATGAAGGAAATGGGTTATGGAAAAAATTATGAATACTCCCATAACTTCGATAACAACTTTTCTCCGCAGGAATACTTACCGAAAGAAATATCGGGTACTAATTTTTACAATCCCGGGAAAAATACAAGAGAAGAAGAATTGCGAAAGTTCCTGAAGAGTTTGTGGAAGGATAAATATAATTACTGATCATTGGGCTTATATAACAGCGGGAAAAATTGCCCCTCCATTTTTTCTCCTTTTTTCACAGGAGGCACTCCATCCAATAATACATCATCAGAATCCGAATGAACGCCATCCTCAAACACATTTATTACAAAAGCCCTTCTTGGTTTATCACTTTTGTTTTCACCAGAGCCATGTAAAGTAAGTGAGTGATGAAAAATTGCTTCGCCTGCTTTTACTTCGGCAAACCTGGGACTCTCAAATTGTTTTTTTTGTTCTTCATTTAAAAAATCTTTTATACCCTGCGGCTCACCGGCAATGACAGGCTTGGGTAATAAGCCCCAGCGGTGACTGCCAGCTATATATTGCAAACAACCATTTTCTTTTGTCGAATCATCCAATCCGCACCAACAGGTAAGATGTGCTATTGGTTTTGTTCTTGTCCAGTAAGAATAATCCTGGTGCCAGGCTACCACTCCACCTTTCTTCGGCGGTTTCCAAAAAAGCTGATCATGCCAGAAGCGAACCGGCTTATTTCCGAGTAATTGCGATGCCGCAACCAGAAACCGGGGATTCCATAATACATCATGAAAACCGTTTGTGATACGCCATGCTCCTAATGCATGAAATAAAATTGTACCGGGATCGCTTGATTCATTTGAATGAAACTCATAAAACAAATGATGACCAGAGTGATTAACATCAGCCAGTTCCGATAATTCATTTCTCAATTTTTGAACCTGATCTTCATCCAGCATTTTTACACCAGCCAGGTGGCCATTATCATTAAAAAAATCAACCTGCTCTTTTGATAACAGGAATTGCTCCCAATCTGATTTTTTTTCAGGCCATTTAAACAGGCTTGAGATCAAATGATGTACTAAGCTTAGATCACTGCCTTGCATAGATTGCTTTTTTTAAAGTTAGTGATTTTGGCTAATGCAGATTGCTTACATTTATTTTTTAAAGTATATGAACTGGATTTGTAAAAGTTTTGATGAATTGACTCCGCATGAATTGTATGCTATTCTGCAATTACGAAGTATAGTTTTTGTAGTAGAACAGAACTGTGTATACCTGGATATGGATGATAAAGACCAACACTCATTTCATCTTATGGGTTGGGAAAATGAGAAGTTATGTGCTTATACAAGGATAGTTCCCAAAGGAATTTCATATAAAGATTATACGGCTATTGGCCGGGTGGTAACAGCACCACATGCAAGGGGCAAAGGTGCTGGAAGGGAACTAATGTTACACTCAATTGCAAAAACAATTGAACTGTTTGGAAGCAATTCCATAAAAATCGGCGCACAACTTTATCTGAAAAAATTCTATGAATCGCTTGGCTTTATTCAAACCAGCGACACTTATCTGGAAGATGGAATCGAACATATAGAAATGATACTGCCACTTTCTTAGTAATTCCACTAAGCAAGCCCAGATTAATCACCATTCATTATAAGAAAACTGTTAAAGCATTCGTTTAACACCAGCGGGACTATTTATTTTAGTCCTTGAAATCCAATAGAGAAACGTAAATATCCAATACTATGAGAACACATGTATCCTTAAAACGGCATTTACTACCCGTTTTATTCTTATTAATCACATGCTTTAGCAGCAAATCACAATCAGTAGGTTTTTTAGATGGTAAAGTTGAGCTCGGTCTTAACCTGGGGCCTTCATTTTTTCTTGGTGATCTGGGAGGAACAAGAGGTAAAGGAAAAACATTTGTAAAAGATGTAAACATCCCATTCACTAAATTAATGAAAGGTCTTTATCTAAACATTTACCCGAGAGAATGGCTGGGCTTTCGCCTTGCTGCTAATTTCGGAGAACTTGAAGCAGCAGACAGCATCATTAGCTCTGGTGGTAAAGATGAATGGTTCAGAAAGAAAAGAAACCTCTACTTTAAATCAAAATTATCTGAAGCCTATTTCGCAATGGAAATCTATCCAACTGTATTTTTAGAACAGTATGATGGATTGCAGGGTAAGCTCAGACCTTATGGTTTAATTGGTATAGGTATATATCATTTTAATCCCACAGCCGAATATATTGAACCCAATGGGGAAAGAAGATGGGTAGATTTAAAGCCACTTAGGCTTGAAGGCCAGGGCATGTCACAATACCCCGACCGAAAAGAATACAAACTAACCCAAATGAATGTCCCAATGGGCTTTGGTGTAAAATATTATGTGAAAGAAACTATGTATATAGGACTTGAGGTCCTGCATAGAAAAACATTCACTGACTATATAGATGATGTAAGTACTAAATATGTTGACCCGGTTGTATTCAGTCAATACCTGTCTCCACAGGATGCAGTTGTGGCTAACCAATTATATTATCGTGAAAACCTGCTTCCTAATTACAGGCCTACTAGACATATTGGCCAGCAACGAGGTGATCCGACAGAGAATGACGCTTATTTCTCCGGCTTATTAAGATTTGGTTGGCGGTTGAATGGTGACAACAGCCCCAACGCAAGAGCCAAGAAACAGCTGAGATGTCCTGTTTATTTCTAAGAATATTTTTTAAATCCGCCTAATAATCCCGAACCCGTATGAAACCCATATTGAAAACTGTTTATGTCAGCTTGCTTGCGACAGGAGTTATGCTTTGTCATAGCGTGTCAGCAACTGATGAAAAAGACGATAATGATAAAAGGAAAAAGGAAGCAAAGACAGCAAAAGCTACAGAACGCTTTTCTCTCAATAATAAGTCTCTGAAGATATATCCTGATCCGTTCAAAAGAGATATGCATGTTATATCAAAAGAAAAAACAACAACAACTTTTTTTGTATTTGATGTGGAAGGCACACTGTTAGTGAACCGTTCCCTCAAAGAAAACGAACATATAAAATTAACCGGCCTTCAAAGAGGTTATTATTCTTATCACCTGTTTGATGGTGACGAAGAGAAAGCAACCGGTAAATTCGAAATAAGATAAAAGTTCTTTTAAAATAGCTTTTTTAAGCAATCAATAAGCAGCAGGGAGCTTAATAAAATCTGATACCTGGTTAAAAACCTGATCCGTTCTCTATTGGTACTCTCATTAGTATAAATTTTATTGAACACTCTCTGCCCTGCTTATTGCTATTAATCTGTAGTTCTTTTTTTACGCCATAACAAACCCGTTAGGCAGGGAAAGTCCCTTGATCCACTATCTGAAAACCGGGCCGGTTTCCGGTCAGCATAAAAGATTCAGGTTCTTTTCCTGCCTGTCTAAACGGGTCTTACAACAGTAAATACTACGCTTTACATTCACAATTTACACACATCTCATACCCATCATTTAGCAGCTTTCAAAATCATTTCATACATTTAGATATACCAAAATCTACTTTTATGGAACAAAATCCTCAAACTAATCCTTTAGCTGGCCTTCACAAACAAAAACTGTATGCTTTAATTGCTGCAGGCATTGGCATCATAGCAATGTTTCTTCCATGGTGGAAAATATCTTTTGGCGGGTTATTTGGTGGAATGTCATCTTCAGTTAATGGAATGCACGAATTAGGAATAATTGTTTTTCTTGGGTTTGTAGGAGCTGCAGTATTGTGTTTTCTCGGCGACAAAACAAAACCATTTGAAGGTCAATTTAAAATGATAGCTGCCGGATGTTTTGCAGGTGCTGCTTTATTTACCCTTATTCGATTTCTTCAGCAGACTGAGTTTTCATCGTATGGCATTTGGCTAAGCCTGTTAGCTGGCATTGCAGGCGCAGTTGTAGTTTATGTTTTAAAACCTGAACAACTAAAATAATATAAAGTAAATTTTATGAAAAGGGATAGTCAGAAATGGCTACCCTTTTTATTTTAACTCCAGCTTCAAAAAATCTGCTGTATAACTGTCTTTACAATTCACTAATTCTTCCGGTGTTCCTTCAAAAAGGATCTTTCCTCCACCATCACCACCTTCGGGTCCGAGATCGATAATATGATCAGCTACTTTGATCACATCCATATTATGCTCTATCACCAATACACTGTTACCCCGGTCAACTAATTTATTCAATACATCCAGCAAATGCTGAATATCTTCAAAATGCAAACCGGTAGTCGGTTCATCCAATATGTAAAACGTTTTACCAGTATCCCTTTTACCCAACTCAGTAGAAAGTTTCACCCGCTGTGCTTCTCCCCCACTTAATGTAACAGCCGATTGGCCGAGTGTGATATAACCCAGTCCCACTTCTTCCAGTACTTTTATTTTTCGATAGATATAAGGTACATTTTGAAAAAACTCCACAGCTTCCTCCACTGTCATATCAAGCACATCAGCAATTGATTTTCCTTTATAACGTATCTCAAGTGTTTCCCGGTTATACCGCTTGCCATTACATTTTTCACAATGCACATAAACATCCGGTAAAAAATTCATTTCTATTACCCTCATGCCACCGCCTTCACACACATCACAGCGGCCGCTTTTTACATTAAATGAAAAACGGCCTGCGTTATAACCGCGAATCTTTGCTTCAGGTACAGATGCAAACAATGTCCTTATATCTGTAAAGAATCCACAATAAGTAGCCGGGTTGCTTCGTGGCGTACGACCAATGGGGCTTTGGTCAATCTCAATTACTTTATCGATCTCTTCAAGGCCCTTCACAGATTTATAATCAAGCGGCATCATTTTAGAACCATACGCATGCTTAGAAAGGATCGGGTACAATGTTTCATTAATTAAAGTTGATTTGCCACTGCCGCTTACTCCTGTTACCACAATAAATTTCCCTAATGGAAATTTTGTATCTACATTTTGTAAATTATTTCCCTTTGATCCTTTGAGTTCGATAAATTTCCCTGTGCCTTTCCTTCTTTCTTTGGGCACTGCAATAGTTTTCTCACCATTGATATAAGCAGAAGTGAGTGTGTTTATTTTCAGTAATTGTTTGGGTTCTCCCTGCGCCATTATTCTACCGCCATGGAAACCAGCACGGGGACCAATATCAATCAAATGATCGGCGGCAAGCATAATATCTTTATCATGCTCCACTACCAAAACACTGTTACCGATATTGCGTAGGTTTTTTAAAGCTTCGATCAGCCTGTGATTATCTCTTTGATGCAAACCGATCGAAGGTTCATCCAGTATATAAGTAATGCCTTGTAACTGCGAACCTATTTGAGTAGCTAAACGAATACGTTGGCTTTCGCCACCACTCAGGGTTTTTGAAGTACGGTTTAATGTAAGATAAGTTAATCCCACATCGAGCAGGAACTGTAAACGTTCACGAATTTCTTTTAATACATCTTTACCGATTGCTTTTTGTTTATCAGAGATCCGTAATTCAATCCCATCAAACCAGGCAGCAAGATTATCAAGATTGAGGTTGCTAAGGTCGGCAATATTTCTGCCAAGTATTTTAAACCATAAACTTTCTTTCTTTAGTCTCGCACCATTACAACTGCCACATGTTTTAAGTGTCATGTATTGCTGTACCCATTCCCGTAAAAATTCTGTGCTGTGTGGCGAAATAAACCATCTTTTCAGCATCGGTACAATTCCTTCATAACTACCCGTGTATTCCTGTGGCACAGTTTCATCTCCTGCATCCACTTCCATTGATGAACTGATATTCTTATCTCCGAACAGTAGCAAGTCTATTTGTGCCTTTGTCAACTTGCTTACAGGTGTATCTAATTTTATTTTATACTTTTTTGAAAACTCAACCACTTGTTTATATACACTTGCATCTCTTTCCTCTCCCAGCGGCGCTATGCCACCTTCCATTACACTTTTCGATTTATCGGGTAGCACCAGGTCCATATCGATCGTAAAAATATTTCCCAGGCCTTTACAAACAGGACAGGCGCCATAAGGTGAGTTAAATGAAAATGCATTGGGTGATGGTTCTTCGTAACTAATGCCGGTGTCTTCACACATCAGCATTTTGGAAAAAGAAACGATCCCTTTTCCCTCCACTTCAATAAACATCAGATCTTTTCCCAGCTTTAAAGACTGTTGAACACTCTGACTTAATCGTGAACGGAATTCGTCGTCAACCTTTAACCTATCTACTACCAGCTCTATATCATGAATCTTGTAACGATCCACCTGCATTTTCGGAACGATATCTTTTATTTCACCGTCAACTCTTACTTTCAGGTATCCTTTCTTTCTTAGATCCTCAAACAGCTCGCGGTAATGGCCTTTTCTTCCTCTTACCATCGGGGCTAACAGTGAAATTTTTTTACCCGTAAATTTTTTAAAAATGTTTGATACAATTTCATCCTCACTCCATTTCACCATTGGTTTGCCGGTGTTGTAAGAATAGGCTTCACCGACTCTTGCAAATAACAACCGAAGAAAATCATATATCTCGGTAACTGTACCAACTGTACTGCGTGGGTTTTTATTCGTTGTTTTTTGTTCAATGGAAATTACAGGTGATAGCCCGGTTATCTTATCTACATCGGGCCGTTCCATATCACCAATAAATTGTCTTGCATAAGCACCAAATGTTTCCATATAGCGGCGCTGGCCTTCGGCATATATAGTATCAAATGCCAATGATGATTTTCCACTACCACTGATACCAGTTATAACAACCAGTTTATTTTTAGGAATTGCTATATCAATATTCTTCAGATTATGCACCCTTGCACCAAACACTTCGATCAAATCTGGATTAGATGTTTCAACGATAGTACCATTGGTTTTTTCTTTTGCCATAGAGAAATAAAAGTCTACGAAGATAAGAACTGCATACTTAAAAAATGATTTCTATCTCAACCAGATGATGCACCATTGATTTCGTTTTTGCAAAAAAAATTGTATTTAATTTTTTTTGGCACAAAAATTTCTAATGTAGGATGAGAGTATCAAAATAATTCCAGTACAAAAAAACTTTAACGTATGAAAATTACCATTTTGACAATGGCAGCTATAGGTATTTCCATTTCTGCCTCAGTGAATGCCCAGGAAACGTGGGATCCTAAAAAAAACCCGACCGTTGACTCTATTCATGCAAAGTATGAAGGCAAATTAGTGGTGTCAAAACCAGCCCCAACAATTGACCAGGTTTTTCCGGTAATAGGACAATATGAATCTTCTGCAAATATGGATGCCAAATCAGTATCTGTTAGTATTGATGAAACGAATAAAGGTATTGTATGGATAACAGGTTTGCCCCAGGGAAAAATTAAAGCAATGCTGAAAAGATCTCCGGCGACTTACAGAATTCCGCCTCAAACGGCAGAAGACGGAAAGCAGGTACCTGAAGGAACTGCGATCTATGATCATGAAACAAACACATTAAGCATTAGCATCGGAAAGAAATTCAATGAAGCTGATCCTGCCAGTGTTTTCTTACCGCCTCCGGCACCAGTAGAAGAAGCAGCTCCAGTGACCGCAAAAACGAATTCTAAAACTAAAACAAAGCCTGTAGTAAAAGAAGAACAACCTAAGGCCTGGATGTATACAGGAGTTAAAATAGATAAATCAACCGCATCTAATCAATAAGTAAGTAACAGTAACACTCTATATATTGGTTTCTCATAAGGATGTTGGACTTAAGAAAGGGCTGAGCTGGTTCAGCCCTTTCGATTTTAGAAAACAAATAACTGTTAGTATAAAAACTTCCTGAATGGCTTGAATAGCCAATTATCAACCCTTATCTTTGCCTCAGTTCTTACACACATCTTATCAAGAAAGGCTGAGGGTAATGGCCCAATGAAGCCTTGACAACCTACCTCCTATTTGCTCTGAGCGAAGCGAAGGAAAGGTGCCAATTCCATCCCTGGTGAAGAATGTCAGGGTCAGATAAGTCAGCCGATAGCTTAAATAAAATTTATTATCATAATGAAAAGCTCGCCTGATTTACCGGCGGGCTTTTTTTATTCTTTCCTGTTAAGTGTATGTTATACTGCAAAAACTAAAAAAACAAGAAAATAATTTTACATTAAAACGGAAGCAATGAGTACTCACAGGCAATTGACGATCGGTTTATTTGGATTTGGTGTTGTAGGCGAAGGATTGTATAAAATACTTCACCAAACGCCTTCATTGAAAGCAACAATCAAAAAAGTCTGTATTAAACATCCGGGTAAAAAAAGAAATGCACCTGATGAATTGTTTACAACTGATAAGGACGTTTTATTAAACGACCCTGAAATAAATGTGATCGTTGAGGTGATCAATGAAAGTGAAGCTGCATTTGAAATTGTTTCTACTGCATTAAGAAACGGTAAAGAAGTGGTAAGCTCCAGCAAAAAAATGATCGCTGAGCATTTTAAAGAACTCTTACAATTACAAAAAGAAACAGGTCTCGCTGTTTTATACGAAGCATCGGCCTGTGCATCCATCCCTGTTATCCGTAACCTCGAAGAATATTTTGACAATGACCTCCTGCATGGCCTAAGAGCTATTGTAAATGGCAGTACCAATTTTATTCTCACAAAAATGTTTGAGGATAAACTTGAGTTCCAACAGGCTTTGATACTTGCCCAACAGTTAGGTTTTGCAGAGTCTGACCCAAGTCTTGATGTAGAAGGGTATGATGCATTGAACAAATGGGTGATTCTTTTGAATCACGGGTATGGTATTGTGGAGAAACCAGAAAACATTGTATTTACCGGCATTCAAAACATTAATGCAGGTGATGCACAAGTGGCTTTACAAAAGGGCTATGAAATAAAACTGATTGCCCAGGCAAAAAAACTAAAAGATGGTAAAGTTGCGGCATTTGTATTACCGCAATTTGTAAAACAGGATGATCATTTTGTTTTTGTGAAAAACGAATACAATGGTGTAGTGATTGAAAGCGGATTTTCTGATCAACAATTTTTATATGGAAAAGGCGCCGGCTCCTTCCCTACTGCTTCGGCTGTATTGAGTGATATTTCGGCACTCACTTACGATTATCATTACGAATATAAAAAGCTGTATTATCAAAAACCACATGAACTCAGCAATGACTTTCATGTAAGAGTTTATATCAGTTTTGATGATATCAATAATATTCCCAAAGAAAAATTTGAATGGTTTGAGGAATGGCATGCTCATGAAAAAAGAAAATACATTGTTGGCATATTACCCTTTGCAGAATTAAAAAATACAAACTGGTGGAAGGAAAATAGCACTTCACTCATCCTGATGCCTGACGCAATAGTAGAAGATGCTGAAACCAGGAGATTAAAAAAGAAAAGTCTTGAACTGGCTGGTGTCTTTCTTTGATATCACTACTCCGGCTGATTAATTTATCTTTACAATAACCAATAAAAGAATGCCGGAATTATCAGTTGTTATTACAGTAAAAAATGAAGAACAGAATATCAGGCTGTTGCTTGAATCAGTTTGTCATGCTTTATCTCATCTCGATTATGAAATATTAATTGTAGATGACGGTTCGGATGATAATACCCGCCAGCAGGTGCTTGAATATGCAGATGAAAGAACAGTGCTGGTGGAACTGAGAAAGAATTATGGTCAAAGTACCGCTATGACCGCGGGCATCGATTACAGTCGTGGTAAATATGTGGCATTGCTGGATGGTGATCTCCAAAATGACCCGTCAGATATTCCAGCGATGCTGGAACTTCTTAAAAAAGAAGATTGGGATGTTGTTGCAGGTAATAGAAAAGACAGGAAAGATGGTTTTTTATTGCGCAAAATTCCAAGCAGAATTGCAAATGCTATGATACGCAGAATGACTGGCGTTTATATAAAAGATTATGGGTGCACTCTCAAAGTTTTCAAACGTGAAATCGCAGAAGAGTTAGGGTTATATGGCGAATTGCACCGCTTTATTCCAGTACTTGCCAAAATGCAAGGAGCAAGAATAACACAAGTAGATGTTAAGCATCATCCTCGTCAGTTTGGGAAAAGTAAATATGGCATCAACCGTACATTCCGGGTTATGAGTGATCTTATCTTAATGATTTTTATGCGCCGTTATATGCAAAAACCAATGCACCTGTTCGGTGGTATTGGCTTTATAAGTCTCGGTCTCGGAATTCTTATCAATCTTTATCTTCTTGGGTTAAAAATGGCAGGCCAGGAAATTGGCGGTAAACCATTATTGATCTTAGGGCTCATTTTATTATTAGGTGGCATTCAGTTTATAACTATTGGTATTGTTGCCGATATTAATATGCGGACTTATTTTGAAGCACAGAATAAAAAAACCTACAACGTAAGAAAAATTTATCGTGGCAAATCTGAAGTAGCAAAGAATGCCGGAATAAGTCAACTCTGATCTTATTACTCCACTACATTTCAATTTCAAATAAAAATCAAAAGCCCCGTCTGAACAGGGCTTTGCGGTGAGGGCGGGATTCGAACCCGCGGTACAGTTTAACCCGTACGGCAGTTTAGCAAACTACTGATTTCAGCCACTCATCCACCTCACCAGGGAATAAGCCGAAAATCATTTTTTAAACAGTTGTGTCACAAAAATAACTACACTTTCTGCTACACATTTTAAGCTAAAATGACAAAACCCTTATCAGATAAGAGTTTCATCATTTTTTATGTCGGGAGGACAGGATTCGAACCTGCGACCCCGTGGTCCCAAACCACGTATTCTACCGGGCTGAACTACCTCCCGAGCCCTTTCCCCCTGAACTGTTTTTCAAGGGGTGGCAAAAATAGCCTGAAACCTTTAAGCTGCCAAAAGAAAAGTCCCAAACTCTTGAGAGAATTTGGGACTTTCTTTTTTCTTATAAACAAGTTACATAGCTGCCAGTTGTACTTTCTGCTGAAGCTCCAGTACATTTTCGCGGAATACACCATCGGTATCCATCAAATCCTTAACTGTCTGGCAGGAATGAATAACAGTAGTATGGTCACGGCCACCAAAATGTTCACCTATTGTTTTTAAAGAGTTTTTAGTAAATGCTTTGGCGAGATACATCGTTATCTGGCGGGCTTGAACGATCTCTCTTTTGCGGGTTTTGTGCAATAACTTATCATAAGGCACATCAAAATATTCACAAACCATTTTCTGAATAGTATCGATAGTGATCTCTTTGCTGGATGAACGAACGAAATTGCGTAAAACTTTCTTAGCAAGATCCAAATCGATCTCTTTCCGGTTCAAAGAAGATTGGGCTAAAAGTGAAATTAATGCTCCTTCAAGTTCTCTTACATTACTACTTATATTATATGCAATGTATTTCACCACTTCTTTCGGCATTTCCAGGCCATCATTCTTCATCTTCCTTTCAAGTATCTCAATCCGGGTATCATAATCAGGTATAGCAAGATCAGCACTTAAGCCCCAACGGAAACGGCTAAGTAAGCGTTCCTGCATTCCTTCAAGGTCTTTGGGTGGCTTGTCAGAAGAAAGCACCAATTGCTTGCCTGACTGGTGCAAATGGTTAAATATTGCAAATAATGCATCCTGGCTTTTTTCAGCTTTATTGAAGAATTGAACATCATCAATGATCAAAACATCGATCAACTGGTAAAAATGAATAAAGTCGTTAATCGCATTATTGCGGCTATGATCCATGAACTGGTTGATGAACTTCTCGGAACTTACATATAATACTACCTTATTAGGATGAAGTCTTTTTACTTCGTTACCGATTGCCTGGGCAAGATGTGTTTTACCTAAACCTACACCACCATAGATCACTAAAGGGTTAAAAGAATTAGCACCGGGCTTCTCAGCAACGGTTTTACCAGCTCTTCTTGCTACACGGTTACAATCGCCTTCAATAAATGCATCGAATGTATATGAAGAATTTAATTGCGGATCTATTTGCATTTTTTTCAACCCCGGAATTACAAACGGGTTTTTAACTGGATTATTTATAATTAATGGAAAATCCATTTCGTTGTTTGAATAAGTTTTGTATCCCTGACCTGTTACATCTACTGTTAATGGTTTGCTTGTTCCATTACCACTATCTACCATGATACGGTATTCCAATCTTGCAGTCTTACCTAATTCCCTCTTTAAAGTTTTGGCTAATAAATTTACGTAATGCTCTTCGAGATATTCAAAAAAGAATTGGCTGGGTACTTGAATAACGAGAACATTGTTCTTAAGTGATACAGGATTGATTGGCTCAAACCATGTTTTGTAATGCTGCCATTCAACAATGTCTTTAATAATCTTCAGACAACTGGTCCAGACTTTTTCAGCAGTTTTCTCCATCAGTTAGTAAGAAATTTATATCGGGTTAATAATTGTAAAATGGAAATTAGTGAATTTTCACTTGTGTTGATAAAAATATTTTTTTTATCAAAGGATGGCGAATATCTACATTCTTTGGAATAAAAAAAATTTTTACCCAATTGAT
This sequence comes from Bacteroidota bacterium, assembly GCA_005882315.1. NCBI lineage: Bacteria > Pseudomonadati > Bacteroidota > Bacteroidota bacterium. Next base: position 230,882 of record VBAR01000002.1, on the reverse strand, counting down.
TTTTGAATAAAAAAAATATAGTTCGGGTATTGATTTTTTCCCGTAGGAAATTAGTAATGAATATCCCGGCTTTTCGTCCCTTATTTATCATTAATTGCCATAAGATGCTAAATAGCTTTGTCTATCTGTAACTGTCAATAGATGCTGTTTCTCCAATAAAAGATGGCTGTTTTACAAACCGGGCACTCCCTTAAATACCAAGGTGGCATTCTTCCTCAAATATGCCTCAAAAAACTTTCTTGATATTTTTTGAGTTATTCTTTACTTTCGGGAAATCAATAACTAACTAATATGAGAAAATTATTTACACTTCTTGTAATTACTTTATTATCTGCTGGTATAGTATCTGCACAAACCACTACCAAAAGTGGCAAGAAAAGATGGGGGCATTTTGGTTTGAAGACAGGCGTAAACTTTAGCACCTTACGGCTTGAAGGCATTGAAACTGCAAATGTAAATGCTGAGGGAAAAGCAGGCTTCGTATTTGGCGGATTTGAAAAAATACCTCTTAACGAAAAATTCGACCTCCAATTTGAGTTCGTGTATTCAGCAATGGGTGGTACTATTGCTACTGGAATTGGCGCCAGTGCTCTCTACAAACTGAATTATTTTTCATTTCCAATGCTTTTAAAATATAGCTTTTTCGATGGTGTAAAGCTGATAGGCGGGCCACAACTTGATTTTATTGTTAAAGCCAAAAGAGAGGCCGGAGGCTATGTAAAGAATTTTACTGATAATGTAAACTCCACCAGTGTGGCAATAACTTTTGGAGCAGAAAAATGGTTTGGTAATTTTATTGTATTACAATGCCGTTATATCTCTGGTATAAACGATGCAAACAAAAATTCAACAACATTCCAGTATATCAATAAAGGAATACAGGCAACCCTGGGTTTTTTGATCCAGTAATTGTCAAAATATTTAACTGGCCGGTTTACATTAATATGTAAACCGGCTTTTTTATTTCATCTTTGCCGTGATTTCAGGATAAATACCTGGCTCATGCAAAAAACAATACAATTAAAGGTTGCGCCATCAGAAGCAATGAATGATGGTCTTATTAAATCTGCTGTTTCAAAAGAAACAGGGCTTCCTGTTAACTCTATTTCAGGTTATACAATTCTAAAGAAATCAATTGATGCACGCAGCAGGCAGGTAAAACTACTATTACAACTCAACGTTTTTATTAATGAACCTTTCCAGGAAAGAGAAAGAATAGACTTCGGCTTTAATGATGTAAGAAATTCTACAAAACGTATATTAATTATTGGTGCCGGGCCGGCGGGATTATTTGCCGCATTAAAATTACTCGAGCTGGGGATAAAGCCAATCATTATTGAACGAGGCAAAGATGTAAAATCCCGCCGTCGGGATCTTGCTGTATTAAATAAGGAAGGAGTTATTAACCCGGAAAGCAATTACTGCTTTGGTGAAGGTGGCGCAGGCACTTACAGCGATGGCAAACTATATACCCGCAGCAGTAAACGGGGTGACATTAATCGCATATTGAACCTCTTTGTCCATTTTGGCGCTGAAGAAAAAATTTTATACGAAGCTCATCCGCATATAGGTACTAATAAGCTGCCATCTATCATTTCCGCCATGCGGGAAAAGATCAAAGATTATGGAGGCGAAATTTATTTTGAAACAAAACTGGTTGACTTCATTCTTGAAAAAGATAGGATTTCAGGAATATTAACCGCTAATGGAGATAAAATAAAAGGTAATGCTGTTATACTTGCCACCGGCCACTCGGCAAGAGATATTTTTCAATTGCTGAACAAAAAAAATATATTGATAGAGCCAAAACCTTTTGCTTTAGGAGTAAGAATTGAACATCCCCAATTAATTATTGATATGGCTCAATATCATTGTGACGTAAGAGACCCTTTTTTGCCACCAGCTTCTTATAATCTTGTACAACAAATTGGAGGAAGAGGTGTTTTTTCCTTTTGCATGTGTCCTGGTGGCATTATAGCACCTGCAGCCACCAACCCGGATGAACTAGTAGTAAATGGCTGGAGCCCATCTAAAAGGAATAATCCTTATGCAAATAGTGGAATGGTAGTGCAGGTAGAGTTAAAAGATGCTGAAACTTATTTGAAATCAAAACAATCTCCTTTGATTTTAATGAAATTTCAGCAAGCTGTTGAGCAAAAGGCTTTCAAAGCTGGTGGAGGCAGATTTGTAGCACCTGCTCAACGAATGGTTGATTTTACCGACAACAAGTTGTCAGCATCATTACCCGATTGTTCTTATTTGCCGGGGGTAAGATCAACTGATCTAAGAAATGTATTGCCATCATTCATACATAGCAGCCTGCAACAGGCATTTAAAGAATTTGGAAAAAAAATGAAAGGTTATTTTACAAACGATGCGATAATTGTTGCTACTGAATCAAGAACCTCCTCTCCTGTCCGTATTCCCCGTAACCCTGAGACATTACAACATCCACAACTAAGAAACTTATACCCCTGTGCGGAAGGTGCTGGCTATGCAGGCGGCATTGTAAGTGCTGCAATGGATGGCGAAAGATGTGCAATGATGGCTGCAACCCTTGTTTCTTCGGTATAAGGCGTAAACTGGTCGTTACTTCAAAGCCCAATAAAATCAATTCAACCTGCCTAAAATCATTTCACGAAAAAAAACCAACCGTATAAGCTGCGCAGGTAATTTTGTGCAACAATTTTTTGATTATGGCCATACTTGAAATTAAGAACCTTAAAAAGTATTTTAAGGAACAAAAAGCAGTTGACGATATCAGCCTTTCCATTGAGAAAGGAAGCATATTTGGATTGCTGGGCCCGAATGGAGCCGGTAAAACAACATTGATAAGAATGATCACTGGCATTTTTTATCCGGATGAAGGACAGATAACCTTTGATGGCAGAAAATTTGACCCGGTGAATGATGTAATTCATATTGGTTATATGCCTGAGGAAAGAGGGCTCTATAAAAAAATGAAGATTGGTGAGCAGGCCATGTACCTGGCCCAGCTAAAAGGAATGAGTAAAAAAGAAGCATTTGAAAAAATAAAAGAGTGGTTCCTGAAATTTGAAATGCAAAGCTGGTGGAATAAGAAAGTTGAAGATCTTTCAAAAGGCATGAGCCAGAAGCTGCAGTTTGTAACTACCGTTTTACATGAACCTAAACTGATCATACTCGATGAACCGTTTAGTGGACTTGACCCGGTAAATTCTAATCTTATTAAAGATGAAATTTATAAACTGGCGCAAAAAGGCTCAACCATTATCTTCAGTACACACCGGATGGAACAAGTAGAAGAAATCTGCAGTCATATTGTGCTGGTGAATAAAGGAAAGAAAATACTCGACGGAACTGTAAAGCAGGTAAAACAGGATTTTAAAGAACATTTATTTAAAATCAATTTCCAAAACCAGCTGATGCCCGAGCACCTGGCCATTCATCTTTTCGATGTAAAGCACCAAACGGAAAATGAACTGGTTATTAAACTGCATAAAGAGTATTCGAACAATGATGTGCTGCAGTATTTCATTCATAAAGGATTAGTGATAGAATCATTTAATGAAATACTTCCTTCCCTGAATGAAATATTTATCCGGCAGGTAGAAGGCACACCACTCAGCCGTCAATTTTCACCAATAACCGCTTAAAACTATTGTATGAATAAGATCTGGATTATCATATCGAGAGAATATAGAACCAGGGTAAGAAACAAAACTTTCCTGCTCTCTACTTTTTTGTTCCCTATAATAATTGTACTCTTTATCGTGGGGTCTACTTTTCTTGCTTTTAAATCAAAAAACAAGTCAAGAATTGCCGTTATCAATGATCCGGGTTATCTGCAAAAAAACCTGGACAGCGATTCCTCTTTTGTAATTTTTGAATTTCCGAATGATGTTACCTCTGCCAACTACCAGGAAAAAGGGTATGCAGGCATATTAAAAGTAAATGCTGATACTGCAGCAAAAAAATATGTTATCGAATCAAAAAAATCGCTTGGTATAGAAACAATGGGATTTATAGAACGGCAAATGAAAAAAGCCGTTGAATATAAATTGCTGCAGGAAAGAAACATTAACAGGCAACTGCTGGATTCAATTAACAAGGCCAGCAAGGATGCAGCGGTAATAGCCAATGAACTCGACACAGGAAAAGAGATAAATAATAAAATGCCTTATATCATAGGATTTGGTTGTGGTATTATCATCTATATTACCATGTTTATATTTGGAGCTATGGTAATGCGTGGAGTAATGGAAGAAAAAACAAACCGTATAGCAGAAGTTATCGTTTCCTCGGTAAAACCATTCCAATTAATGATGGGAAAAATAATCGGGATAGCAGCAGTAGGTCTTACGCAAATGCTTTTATGGATCATTTTCCTTATGCTGCTTGTCAATTTGTTACCATTGTTTATTTCATCCGGAACACTGGAACAAATGCAACAGATGCAGCAGGCCCAACAAAGTTTACCAGGGGGATCAAACAACACAGTTGCGATTCAGATCATGAGTGCAACAGATACTTTTGTAAACGATGTAAATTGGTGGCTGATCATCCCTTGCTTTCTTTTTTATTTTCTCGGCGGCTATTTATTTTATGCTGCTTTGTTTGCGTCTGTGGGCAGTGTTATTAATGAAGATCCACAGGAAGCACAATCACTAATGCTGCCGATCATGATGCCAATTATATTTGCCTTTATCATTCTAAGTACATCAATTGAAAACCCTGACAGTCCAATGGCATTCTGGGGCAGCATGATACCTTTTACTTCGCCAATTGTAATGATGGGGCGTATTGCTAAAGGCGTACCTGAAGTAGTGCCCTGGTGGCAATTATTCCTTTCAATGGCATTATTAGTTGCAGGTTTCATATTCACTACCTGGTTTGCTGGAAAAATTTACCGCACTGGTATTTTATTATATGGCAAAAAAGCAACCTGGAAAGAAATGATCAAATGGATCAGGAGATCATGATCAAACAACTCAAATTATTAAAGCCTCCTGTGTTCAACAGGAGGCTTTTTTGTTAAAATTTTCCTCAAAAAAGAAAGAGTGTAACGAAATACGAAATCACTCGTATATTTGATATCGTATAGCCAGAAAACAAAATTCTTAATCTCAAAACTCATTTTATGAAACCAAAGACACCTGTCTTCAGACTTACATTGATCGCTGCTGCCCTTATCAGCGTTTCCCTCATTTTAATATCATGGGATTTCCAGGGCGAAGCTTTTCATTTTACAGACAAAGAATATTCGGACACTGTCCCCCCTAAAAAAGCAAAAGCAGGCAGTGAGAAAAAAGTCCGTGACCTGGATGAAGCTTTAGAAGAACTTGATAATGTAAATATTGATGCGGAGATGAAAAACGCTATGAAAGAAGTAGAAAAGGCAATGAAGGAATTTGACGCTTCAAAAATCCACCTTGAATTAGAAAAAGCATTAAGAGATGTGGACATGAAGAAAATGCAGGAGGAGCTTAGTCAGTCACTTGCAAAAGTTGATGGCGAAAAGATAAAAGCCGAAGTGCAAAAAGCTTTGCGTGAAGTGGATTTTTCAAAAATTAAAACAGAATTGGAACAAAGCCTGAAAGAAGTAGATATGGAAAAACTGAAAATGGAACTGGATATGGACAAAATGAAAGAAGAAATTAAAAACGTGGAGAAAGAACTCAAAAATATCGGCCCCGAAATAGAAAAATCATTGGAGAAAGCTAAAGTAGAAATTGAAAAAGCTAAAGTGGAATTGAAAGAATATAAAACTTTTGTTGATGGACTTGAAAAAGAGGGCCTGATCAATAAAAAACAAGGTTATACCGTAAAGCATAAAGACGGTGAGTTATTCATTAACGGGAAAAAACAGCCGACTAACGTTTATAACAAGTACCGCAGCTTTCTTGAAAAGCATAAAAGCTTTAATATAGATGATGAAGCCGGTGACGATTTTAATATTGATATCGACTGAACCAACCATTAAACCATGTGCTTGCAGAAAAAGAAAGTCCCGCTAAACAGCGGGACTTTTCATTTAAACTATTCTGAAATCAGTTTTAATAAAAATGGAATGGAGAAGGCATCAGATCAGAATCTTTATCCTCAAGCATTTCAACTTTTAATTGAAAAGCTTCATCAACTTTTACAATTACTTTTTCTTTTACCACTTTCTTATAACCGGTTTTTTCAAAAACGAATTTGTAGGTGCCTGGCTTCAACTCATCAAAAGAATAGCCCCCATCTTCATCAGTTAATACTATTTTTTCTTTCTTTGAAGAGAGATAAGCTGTAATGCTAACATCTTTGAGTGGCTTCTTTTCCTCGCCATCCGTCACTATCCCATTTACATCATCTTTCTTACCCTTACCAGTACCTGGATCGGGATCAGCGTTAGCATATGCCGCTGCAGTGCAGCCGACAGACATTAAAAGTATCAATAGCGTCCTTTTCATAAAAAAGGTTTAAGGTGCAAATAAATCCTCATGGCTACGAAACAACACAAATCAAATTTAGAGCTTTTTCACTGGACTGGCCAAAGCATTTATGAACTCAGACCATATTTCATCCACAATAGCTGCCGCTGGTAAAATATTTTTAATGAGTGAGCTGACCTGTCCAATTTCTAGTTCACCTTCGTTAAGGTCGCCTTCGAACATTCCTTTTTTAGCCCTTGCCCGTCCAAGCAACTGCTTTAGTTCATCTACCGAAGCCCCCTTTTGTTCAGCATTTTGCACCGCCTCAAAGAATTTATTTTTGATTAGCCTCACCGGTGTCAATTGCTTCATTGTAAGAATCGTATCTCCCTCATTGGAATTGATAACAGCATTCTTAAAACTAATATGAGATGAAGCTTCTTCGCTTGCAACGAAACGGCTGCCCACCTGCACACCTTCTGCGCCCAAGACCATTGTTGCAAGCATTTGCTTGCCTGTTGCAATACCTCCTGCGGCCATTACCGGAATATTTACTGCATTTGCAACGGCAGGTATCAAAACCATTGTCGTCGTTTCTTCTCTCCCATTATGCCCACCAGCTTCAAAGCCTTCTGCCACCACCGCATCGCAACCTGCTTCTTCTGCCTTCTTTGCAAACTTTGATGAACTCACCACATGCACTACAGTTATTCCTTTTTCTTTTAGAACAGATGTCCATGTTTTGGGGTTGCCAGCACTTGTAAAAACGATCTTTACTCCTTCTTCAATAATGATTTGAATATGCTTGTCAATATCCGGGTACAATAAAGGAACATTTACACCAAATGGCTTGGAGGTAGCAGCTTTGCATTTTTGAATATGCTCACGCAAAACATCCGGATACATACTCCCGCTGCCGATCAATCCTAATCCACCTGCATTACTTACAGCACTTGCCAGCCGCCAGCCGCTTGCCCATATCATTCCTGCCTGGATAATGGGATACTGTATACCAAACAATTTTGTGATGCGATTAGAAAAGCCCCCTGTCCCCCTAAAGGGGGAACTTAGTTCCGTCATAACAATTTTTATTTGGAGATAAAATTATTTGAATTAGAAATGAAGTTACAAAAGAGAAAGTATTTTCATTACTCCCCTTTAGGGGATGGGGGTTCATCAACCAAGGTCGATCTCAGTATTGTCTCCAATATTCAAAGTGCGGCTTTCTCCTACTATGCCTGTATCACTGCCGATAAGAGAGTTGTCAAGCACAATATCAAAGAGGTTAGAAAATGAACCGATGATGGAGCTTTTTATAATTGAATAATCTATAGTAGTGTTTTCGCCAATGGCAACGTTCGGGCCTATAATGGAGTTTTTAATATTGCAACCTCCCCCAATACTTACTGGTGGAATAATAACGGTATTTTCAAAGCCATGATCCTTATTCACATTGCCACCATATTTTTTCAACAAGGTTGCATTGCTTTCAAGCAGTGTTTCCATCTTACCACAGTCAAACCAGTTATCCACTTTAAAACTTTTGAACTTAGCTCCTGATTTTATCATGCAGTCCAAAGCATCTGTAAGACTGTAAGCACCCTGGCTTCTCAGCCCCTGCCGGATATTGTTCTCCAAACAGTCAAACAACATCGCAGATTCCTTTATTTTATATAACCCCACCAAAGCCTGGTTGCTTTTTGGCATTTGTGGTTTTTCTACCACATGGTTTACCATTCCATCTTCATCCAGTTCTGCTACGCCAAAATCTCTCGGATCATCCACCTTTCTTACACCCAGCATGCTAAAAGGACTGTCAAGCACCTCCTTCAAATCAAACTCAGCGATCGTATCGCCAAGCACTACAAATACTTCATCACCACCTACTAAATCCCGGGTTAGTTTTACGGCATGACCAACACCCTGCCTGTCTTGCTGAAAAACAAAATCTGTTTTGAGTTCAGGATATTGTTGATGCATGTAGTCCTCGATCTTTTCGCCAAGATAGCCGACAATAAAAATGAATTCGGTAATACCGGCTTGCTTCAACTGGTCAACGATAATACTCAATATCGTTTTACCTGCCAATGGAATGAGAGCCTTCGGTTGTGTATATGTATGGGGACGCAGCTTTGTGCCTGCACCCGCTACGGGAATTATAGCCTTCATGGTAGTTTTAAAAGCCCGTGAAAATAGCGAATTATTGACAAACAAAAACTTATTCACCTACCGGCCTGCACAACTGCAGCAGCCTTATTTTTGCAACCATATAATTGTGTTACCGGCTTAATTATTACTATTTAACTTTTGTTGCGTCGCACTCTTATACTGAAACAATTCTATTCATCAAACTTCAGCCCACAGAGAACCGCTGAGAATAATAGAGAACCACTGAGAAATTCTCTGTGTAACTCTTTTCCTCTGTGGCCCTCAGTGGCCCAATAAAAATGCAAAAAGACAAATTGGTTTTTGATCTCATTCGTAAAGAACTCGATCGGCAGCGCAATGGCATTGAACTCATCGCATCAGAAAATTTTACTTCATTGGAAGTAATGCAGGCAATGGGAACCGTACCTACTAATAAATATGCAGAAGGTTATCCCGGCAAAAGATATTATGGTGGTTGCGAAGTAGTGGATGAAATAGAAACACTTGCAATTGAACGTTTAAAAAAAGTATTCAACTGCAGTTGGGCAAATGTGCAGCCACATAGCGGGGCTTCGGCTAATGGTGCTGTGTTTCTTGCAGTAATGAAACCCGGCGAAAAATTTCTGGGACTTGATCTTAGTATGGGTGGTCACTTAACGCATGGCAGCCCGGCAAACTTCAGCGGCAAAACATACCAGGCATTACATTATGGTGTTACTAAAGAAGGGATTGTTGATTATGAACAACTCGAAGCAAAGGCCCGTGCTGAAAAACCAAAGATGATCATTTGTGGTGCATCAGCTTATAGCCGCGACTGGGATTATAAACGTATTCGTACAATAGCCGATGAAATAGGTGCTGTTGTTTTTGCTGATATAGCACATCCTGCGGGTTTGATTGCAACTGGTTTATTAAATGACCCGTTTGATCATTGTCATATTATTTCTTCAACTACGCATAAGACATTGCGTGGGCCAAGAGGCGGTATCATCATGCTTCGTCATGATTTTGAAAATCCATGGGGATTAAAAGATCCGAAAGGAAATTTAAGAATGATGAGTTCATTACTTGACCTGGCGGTATTCCCCGGTTCACAAGGTGGCCCACTTGAACATGTGATTGCAGCCAAGGCAGTTTCATTCGGTGAAATACTTTCAGAAGATTTTAAAGCCTATGGTCAGCAGGTGATCAGCAATGCGCAGGCAATGGCCAAAGCATTTGTAAGCCGCGGTTATAATTTAATAAGCAACGGAACAGATAATCATTTAATGCTGATCGATCTCCGGAATAAAAATCTTACCGGTAAAAAAGCCCAGGAAACATTGGATAAAGCACATATTACTTTAAATAAAAATGCTGTTCCTTTCGATGATAAATCTCCTTTTGTTACATCGGGCATCCGTGTAGGCGTACCCGCCATTACAACAAGAGGCATGAAAGAAGCTCATATGGAAACAGTAGTTTCGTTAATTGATAAAATATTGATGAATGCTGACGATGCTGCATTGATCGGATCTGTAAAATCAGAAGTAAAAGAATTCATGCAACAGTTTCCATTATATCCCGAATTAGGATAAACACTGATTAAATAAATAAATCATGATCCAACGTATTCAATCAATCTGGTTATTAGTATCGGCTCTTTGTGCCGCATTCAGTTATGAGTTTCCTTTTTACAGCGGCAACAAGTTAAACCCGGATGCAACACAAAGTTTTGAAAAGTTAGATGCCGGTTCGAATTTCATCCTGCTTATAACAACAGCAGTATTAGCGGCCGGGTGCTTTTATATAATTTTTCTTTATAAAAACAGGGAGCAACAGTTTTGGCTTACACTCGCTGCACTGGGCTTATCAGTGATCAATCTTTTCATTTATTTTAATGAGGTACAAAAATATACCAGCGGCAATATGGCATTGGGTTCAGTTTTATCTATTGGAATACCAATACTACTTCTCCTTGCTGTCATGGGTATCCGGAAGGATCAAAAGCTTGTAAAAAGTGTTGACAGGCTGAGATAAAAAAAGAGATCACATTTCTGCGATCTCTTATCATTTATTTTTAAAGTGTAATTATCTCAGATCTACTTCTTCCACGCCGGGATATTTTTTCTTATCAAAAACAAACTGTGAGTCAGCAATTGTTGCGTTTGATTTCATCGTAGTTACTGTGTAACTGTATTTGCTTCCGGCTTTCTCGGTTACCTTTGTGCTGTAAATTGTTTTAGCCGTTTTATCCACCATTACATTCACTTTACTGAATGCTTTACTTTTATCAGTAGGCGTCATTTCTATTTCCTGCAAAGTTTTACCGCCTTCTTTCTTCTCTCCTTTCAGGAAATAAGTAAAGTCTTTATCGTAAAAATTGGTAAACAATTTCTGTGGACTCAGGGTGCTTCCAGATGCATCAAGGCTGCTGATGGTAACTTCGTTCGCTGCTTTATCATAGTTCCAAACTGTTTTTCCGTCGCAAAAAATTTCCTGGCCGCTGAAACTAACACGATATTTAGTTCCTTTCATCCAAACTGTTCCTTTTTTTGTAGAAAGGTTTTTACCGGCTGCATTTTCCACTTTATACGAAAAGCTGGCATTTACTGTTTTGAAAGTCTTAAACTTTTCACTCACACCATCCAGGACTTTTTTAGCGTCCTGGCTACCGGTTTGCGCCAGAGATATAGCTGATATACCCAAGCTTAAAAGAAATGTAAAAATTTGTTTCATCTATAAAATATTTTTTGGTGACCCCGTCTTTTACAAGACGGGCAAAGATAAAAGAATACGAGGATAAGACTGCAATAGCTAAGCCTAAGTTGGCAGATGGTTTTATCTTAACAAGTTGCTAACCCAAGAGGGTCAGATGTTGCTGTAAATCAGCGTCGGTTTTGATCAAAACTTCTCTTGCTTTACTTCCAAGATTGGGGCCTACTACCCCTGCTGCTTCCAATTGATCCATCAGGCGGCCGGCACGATTATAACCCAGTTTCATCCGGCGTTGAAGCAATGATGTTGATCCCATTTGCGACGAAACAATCAGTTTGGCAGCATCATCAAATAAAGAGTCACGATCACTCAAATCAAAATCTTTTCCTTCCAGTTCTTTTTCATCAACATATTCCGGCAACAGGAATGGTTGCGGATAGCCACGCTGATCGCCAATAAAATTTACGATCGCATCCACTTCAGGAGTGTCAACAAATACGCATTGTAGCCTTGTTACTTCCCCATGATGGGAAATAAGCATATCTCCTTTACCAATCAGTTGGTCTGCACCACCTGTGTCAAGAATGGTACGTGAATCTATTTTTGATGAAACCTTAAATGCAATACGGGCCGGGAAGTTTGCTTTGATAGTACCCGTGATAATATTTACAGAGGGACGCTGTGTTGCTATAATAAGATGTATACCTACTGCACGAGATAACTGAGCCAGTCGTGCTATCGGCATTTCAATTTCCTTACCTGCTGTCATGATCAGATCAGCAAACTCATCAATCACCAATACAATAAATGGCAGGTATTGATGTCCCTTCTCTGGGTTCAGTCTGCGTTTAATGAACTTCTCATTATATTCTTTAATATTTCTTGCCCCTGCTTCTTTCAGCAGATCATAACGATTATCCATTTCAATACATAAGGCATTCAATGTATGAACAACTTTCTTTGTATCGGTAATGATCGCTTCTTCTTCGCCAGGTAGTTTAGCTAAGAAATGATTTTCTATTGCGCGGTAAATACTTAACTCAACTTTTTTCGGGTCAATTAAAACAAACTTGAGTTGTGAAGGATGTTTTTTATATAGCAATGAAACAAGCAGGGCATTAATACCAACTGATTTACCCTGGCCGGTAGCACCCGCCATCAGCAAATGTGGCATACTGGCCAGATCAACAATGTAATTTTCATTATCGATCTTTTTACCAATAGCAATGGGTAAACTGTAAGTGTTATGCTGAAATTTCTCTGAGCCCAATAAAGTCTTCATACTTACGATAGACTTCTTGGCATTTGGCACCTCAATACCAATCGTTCCTTTACCGGGTATTGGGGCAATAATACGGATACCTAATGCCGCAAGGCTTAACGCAATATCATCTTCCAGGTTTTTGATCCTTGAAATACGAACACCGGCAGCAGGAATGATCTCATACAACGTAACGGTCGGACCAACCGTTGCACTGATACGTTGTATCTCTATATCGTAATTACGTAATGTGGAAATGATCTGGTTCTTATTATTCTCCAATTCATTTGCATCCTGTACTATTCTTTCACTTCCATAGTTTTCCAACAGATCAAGAGTTGGATATTTATAATCCCTAAGATCCAATGTCGGTTCATAAGGCGGCATGTTTTCAATCAATGGTTCATCATCTTTTTGTGCTGCTATTCTTTCTGCCGTTTTTATCTCAAGTGGGAGTTCTTCTTTCTTCTTCTTCTCAGGTTTTGGCTTCTCCGGTATTACCAGCTCATCAATTTGCTGAAAAGGTTTCTCAGATTTTAGGTCCAGTACAGCAGCCTTATCCATATTTACGGGAAGAATAATTGCTGGTTTCACTTCCTTCTTTTCTTCAACCGGCAATTCTGCTTTTTCAACCAGTTTCAATTCTTCTCCATCGGGGAAAACAATATTTATATCAGGTGTTGTTCCGTTTTTCTTTAGATAATTTCCATTAGCCGATTCAGGAATAATTGCAGGAACTGGCTCGTTGGTTATTTCGTCTTCTGGTTGTTCAGCAAGAATTGCTTTCCTTTTTGTATCAAATGAAGGATTGAATTGCCAGATGATATACCCGAGTAGTAATACAAATAATAAAGTTCCTGTACCTACATTTCCAATCATACCTGTAAGCCAGTCGCTGATCATACGGCCGGTATAGCCACCAGCACCACCAAACCACAGGTTGACATTTTGAAAAGCAAATGCAAGAATAACAGAGATCACCAGCATGCCGATAGTAACATATTTAAGATTGCGCCAGATGGAAAATACTTTTCTGTTGAATAGCAGGTTTACCCCAACCACAAAAAAGAAAGTGCATATGAATAAAGACGCAATACCAAATCCATTACTGATAAAAAAGTAAGAAGCAAATGCGCCAAGCCTTCCCAGCAAATTCGACGCTTTTACGCTATCATTAAATAATATGGACCAGGAGTTGGCAATACTCTGGTCTTCTTCCCATGTAAAAAAATAACTTACAAATGAAATGAAAAGAAATAGTGCGCCGAGTAATGAAAGTGTACCGGCAATTTTGCGGGTACGTTCATCACGGGCAAGGCCTTTCCAGTCAATCGCCTGTTCTTTATCCGCTTTCAGGTCTGACGGGGCCGGTTTGGTTTTTTTCTCAGGATCTGTTTTTACAGCCTTTTTCAGCTTATTGGCCATAGGGGCAAAGATAAGTATATCAGCAGCAAGATAATGGAAGTCGGGGGCATATGGTTGTTCAGGCCTGTTAATAAATTCCGGGGTAAAATAATTACCGCAAAGTGGTATGCCAACTGATTGAAAATGAAAAATTCATTTTCTACATTTGGAGATTCTGCTATGAGATATCTGATCCCCGGTAAATATTTTTCCACTTTGTTTTTGATCACCCTGGTGATCTTAACAAAAGCTCCTGCTCAAACTGCGGACCAGCTACCGGTAATTGATATGAGTAACATCAAGTTTGCAAGCCGGATAACCGATTCTTCAGCAATGGTAATGACGAAAGAAAAGCCAGCCCCTGCAGAATTGAATTCTCTGAAATATGCTTATCCTTTTAAGGATAAGATCCAATCGTCACTGGTTCCCAAAACAGTAGTTTTAGAATTCAAACTAATGAACCCATCAGCAGACCCGGCAGCAATTTATTTTTACCCGGGCCGCTTCTTTGATAAAATAGATATTTATAAATCTGTAAGCGGCAGTACCCCTGTCCTGCAACCGAAAATTCACCCCGAAGCAAGAAATAAGATCAGTTACAGAAGAATTTCAATGGCCGCTAATGAATCAGCCTCATTTTATGTCATTCTGCACCAGGTAAAGACATTTAACAACCGTGTAAAGCCATCGCTGATCAATGATATTTATATAAACTCGTTTATTATAAATGAAGAAAGCGACCGGGCAAATTTTCGTTTATACACTTATCTTTTATGTGGCTTGCTACTGATGATGATCTTCTTTTCTCTCATCAATTATTCATTGGGTGGAAACAAAGAGTTCTTGTATTATGCTTGTTATGCATTCTTCTTATGTATGCTTTTCTTTTTGAAAGCTTATTTTGGTTTGCAGTCTAACCAGTTCAATTTTATTTATGAAGGCCCACTTGACTTTATTTTGTTCTCTGCCGGTCATTTATTCTATTTTTTATTCTTACGACATTTCCTGGATACAAAACATCAGCACAGTTTTGTAAATAAAATATGTACTGTTGGGGTATATGCTCTCGTAATTTCGATCATCCTGTATTCGGTCTTTCATTTCTTTACTCTCTCATTTCTTCCGGAATATTACCTGGAGAATGTTTTAAAAATTTTATTGCTGGCACTTGCTGCGTTTTTTATTTTTTATGCTTCCAAAAAAAGAGAGGATAAAATACTTGGCTATCTTGGCTGGGGAAATGCGTTGTTGTTTATCTTTTCACTTCTTTCGCTGCTCTTTATTTTCATCGGGCAGGATAAATTAAAGATGCCGGGAATACTTATTAACGCCGGATTCTATTATCAACTGGGCATTTTACTCGAATTGATCTTTTTTCTTGCCGGTTTAAGCTATAAAAACAAACACCAGATCATTGAACAAACCCGGGAACGGGAAAGGCTGAAAGCCGAAAACCAGATGAAAGAATATGAAAAAGAGCTGGCTGTATTAAAAGCACAGGAAGAAGAAAGAAGCCGGATATCGCTGGATATGCATGACGAACTGGGAAGCGGTATGACAGCTATAAGATTGATGAGTGAACTGGCAAAAACAAAAATGAAAGAGGACAGCCCTGCCGAAATTGACCGGATATCAGAATCGGCCAATGATGTGCTGAATAAAATGAATGCCATCATCTGGAGTATGAACAGTGGCAATGATACACTGGGTAATCTTATTTCATATATCAGGATCTATTCAATGGAATATCTTGAGAATACTCACATCAACTGCAATGTGATCATTCCACCAGTAATAGAAGAAAAAGAAATTACCGGGGATAAAAGAAGAAATGTTTTCCTCTGTATAAAAGAAACGCTTAATAATTCATTGAAATATTCGGCAGCATCTGAAATTGTTGTGACCATCGAAGCAACGGACAATCTTACTATCCAGGTACATGATAACGGCAAGGGAATTGACATGCACAAACTAAGACAGTTTGGAAATGGACTAAAGAATATTCAGAAAAGAATGAGTTCTGTCGGTGGCAGTTTCAGTATTGAAAATAAAAATGGTACACTGACCATTCTTACACTTCCGCTTTAATTATTTTCTTTTTATCACCGCTATTAACAAGCAGATCCAGCCAGCAATAAAAAGTAGTCCGCCAAGTGGTGTAACAGGTCCGACAAATTTTGGTACTGCAGATCCCATTGCCTTAAACGCAGTAATGGCATAAAGCGAACCTGAGAAAAGTATAATACCCCAAATAAATAAAGTACCTGCCCAACTTATTTGCTTTGATGAGAAATGTATGGAAAGAATTCCGGTAAGTATAAGTGCTAATGAATGATAAAACTGGTATTGTACTCCCGTTTTAAAAACTTCCACTGACTGTTCATCCACTACTTTTTTTAAACCATGTGCACCAAAAGCTCCCAATGCAACAGCAAGGCCAGCGAGTATGATACCGGAAACAAGAAATGATTTACGCATGAAATATTCTTTGAATCAATTTATCCAATTCAACGGGGTCTTCAGCTACAATGATATCAGCTTGTTCATAATAGATACGTCGGTCAGAATATTTTTTTAAAATAAAGCCTCTTAGCTGATCATCGCTCAGATCTTTTATTAAAGGTCTTTTCTCTTTCTCCTTCATTAATCGTTGATGCAGTACTTCCGGCATCGTATCGATCCACACAGCAGTACCGGAATTTTTCATGTATTCAATATTATTAAAATAGCAAGGTGTACCGCCACCGCATGCCATTATAAAACTATCATGACTTTCAGCAAGCAGATGCAGAGTATTTTTTTCCAGTTCACGGAAATACTCTTCACCATTTTCTGCAAATATTTCGCTGATGGGTTTGCCTTCATGCGAAACCACTTGTTCATCCAGGTCAAAAAAAGGTAGATTGAGCTTTTCAGCCAGCAGGCGGCCCCAGTGTGTTTTACCGGAACCCATAAAGCCGATTAAGAAAATTTTCATACCCCCAACCCCTAAAGGGGTGTTTGTGAACACTCAACTATTTATTGAGTAGCTCGATTATTGATGAATAGAATTATTACAGTATAAGAGTGCGACGCAACAGAAGCTTAATAATAGCAATACTGCTGGTAACACAAAAAAACTGCGAATAAAGAACTGCTAAGATACTATGATAAAATTTCGAACTAAGTCACCCCTTTAGGGGGACAGGGGGTTATTTAAATGCATTAAACCCTGTCACATCCATTCCTGTGATCAATAAATGAATATCATGTGTGCCTTCATAAGTTATCACACTTTCTAAATTCATCATGTGGCGCATTACCGGGTATTCGCCGGTGATACCCATGCCACCCAGCATTTGTCTTGCATCACGACAGATATTCGAAGCGATCTCACATGAATTTCTTTTTGCCATTGATACCTGCTGTGGTGTAGCCCTTCCTTCATTCATTAAAGTTCCTAACCGCCAGTTGAGTAATTGAGCTTTTGTAATTTCAGTTACCATCTCCGCCAGCTTTTTTTGCTGTAACTGAAATGCACCGATCGGTTTATCAAACTGAACCCGTTCTTTCGAATATCGTAAAGCTGTATCATAACAATCCATTGCAGCACCGATAACGCCCCATGCAATACCATAACGGGCTTTTGTCAAACAACCCAATGGGCCTTTTAACCCTTTTACATTAGGAAAAATATTTTCTTTCGGAACTTTTACATTATCAAAAACCAATTCACCCGTTGCACTTGCACGCAGGCTCCATTTACCATGTGTGGTTGGTGTGCTGAAACCTTCCATTCCTCTTTCAACAATTACACCACGTATAACATCTTCTTCATCTTTAGCCCAAACCACTGCTACCTGTGAGTACGGTGCATTGCTGATCCACATTTTTGCACCATTTAATATTACATGGTCACCTGCATCCTTAATATTAGTAAGCATGCTTGAAGGATCACTTCCATGATCAGGTTCTGTTAAACCAAAACAACCGAGCCATTCACCACTTGCCAGTTTAGGTAAATATTTTTTACGTTGTTCTTCATTGCCATATTGATAAATAGGAAACATTACCAACGAACCCTGTACAGATGCAGTTGAACGAACTCCACTATCTCCACGTTCGAGCTCCTGCATCATGAGGCCATAAGAAATATAATCAAGGCCGCCGCCGCCGTATTCAACCGGAACAGTAGGGCCGAAACAACCAAGATCACCTAACTGTTTTACTATTTGCTCCGGAAACTCGGCACGTTGAGCATAATCTTCGATGATGGGAGAAATTTCTTTCTTCACATAATTGCGGACTGAATCACGAACCAACTTATTCTCTTCGGAAAGTAATTCATCTACATTAAAATAATCAGGACTGGTAAATAGATCTGTACGGGAGGCCATTCGTTGTTTAATATTTGATGCGGCAAAGGTAACTGATTGAAGGAAAAGAAAGATATTTGAATTATGACTGAAAGGAAAAAAAGCGGCCGGTTCGGAATTAATAAATCTAAAAAATCAATATGAAACCGATCTTATTCTGTTTAGTACTCGTAAGTGCAGTAGCATGCAACGATAAAAAGAATACAAAACAGGAAACAGAAGCTACGATCGCCCCGGCGAACTATGATCTGCAATCCGACACTACAGTATATTCAAAAGAAATGAAAAGGTTCTGGTTAGTAGAACTCAGAAAAGGCCCCAACAGAAACCAGGACAGTGTATCAAGAGTTAAAATACAAGCTGCCCATATTGCGAATATTGAACGGCTGGCAAAAGAAGGCAAAATTATTATGGCCGGGCCAATTGGTGTTGAAGATGATCTGCAAGGGATCTTTTTAATGAACTGCAGCGATTCAACTGAAGTTGAAAAATTTGTTCAAACCGATACGGCTGTCATCACTGGCCGGTTGATAATGAAATACTATCCCTGGTGGACAGTAAAAGGAAAATTTATATTTAAATAATTATCTCTATGAAGATCGCTATCGCAGCATTGATAATTGTTCTTTGTTCAGTTAGTCTTCATGCGCAGCAATTCACTTTATTTGAAAACGGAAAAACGGATTTCCTGATCAGGATACAATCCAAACCGATGCCATTTGAAAAAAGAGCGGCTGATACGTTAAAGTATTATCTCGATAAGATCTCAGGTGCTGATTTTAAAATTGTTTCAGATCCCCCCTTAACAAAAAAAGAAATTTCAATTACCGGGCTGCAGCCATCTGGTATAAAACAACCATTTGGCGATATAGGAGAAGATGAATCGTATGCCATCTTTATCAGCGATAACAAGATTAGCATCCAGGGAAGGGAGAAAGGGATCTTTATAGCCATTTACCGTTTTCTTGAGAAATATTTTGGTTGTCGCTTATATGCTCCTGATGCTTTGATCATTCCAAAAATGAATAAAGTCGTGTTTACTGAGAAATATGAAGAACAGTTTACGAGACGATCTCTCTTTCGCATCAATCATTATGGGCCGGCATATAATCCGTTCTATACGCAATGGCATGGCCTGAGTAATGAACCACGGAAAAATAATTTTACCAGCAACTCACAATGGGGCATGTGGGTACATACGATGTTTCGTCTCGTTCCGCCGGATGTTTATTATGATCTGCATCCTGAATATTATTCTCTGAGAAATGGGGTTAGAACAAAAGATCAGCTTTGCTTAAGCAATCCTTCCGTTTTGCAGATCACCATTGATTCGCTGAAAGCACAGATAAGCCGAAACCCTGCTGCTAAATACTGGAGTGTATCACAAATGGATAATTATAATTTTTGTGAATGCGATAATTGTAAAAAAGCAGATGCGGTTGATAGCTCAGCCTCCGGTAGCCTTATACAGTTTGTAAATAAAGTAGCTGCAGCATTCCCTGGTAAGATCATTTCAACACTGGCTTACCAGTACAGTCGCAAAGCTCCGTTAAAAACAAAACCGGCAAAGAATGTAAACATTATGCTCTGCACAATTGAATGTGACAGAAGCAAGCCCATTGAAGCCGATAAAAGCAAAGGAAGCTTTTATGATGATCTGAAAAACTGGTCGGCGCTGACAAAAAATATGATCGTTTGGGATTATGTGATAAACTTTTCCAATAGCTGTTCGCCATTTCCTAACCTGCATGTATTGAAACCTAACCTGCAGCTCTTTAAAAAATTCGGCGTACAAATGCATTTCCAGCAGGGATGGCCCAGTTACGGTGGTGAAATGGAAGAACTCAGGGCTTATCTTATCAGCAAGCTATTGTGGAATATGGATATCAATATTGATAGTGTAAAAAATGATTTCCTGAAAGGTTATTATGAAGAGGCAGCGCCATTTATTAAAAACATATTGGACACGATGGAGTATGTACTGAAAAAATCAGGCAAGCCCTTGCTGATCTATGAACATCCTTTTGCGCATCGTGATGATTATCTTTCTCCATCAATGATAAAATTTTATCATGAACAAATTGGGAGAGCCATCATTGAAACATTAAGGAATAGCAAAGTGCTAAGAAGGGTTGACAAATTTGCACAGGCATTCCGCTTTGCTGATATTGAAGTAGCTAAGGCGATGATCAATACTGACCATTGGATATTTGAAAAAACAAGTGACACTACGCTTGCTGTAAAACCTTATTACGATAGTTTACTTTCAGAGTTTACCGGAAAATGCAAAATATTTGGCCCGCCTGTTTTACATGAAACTTCGTTACCGCCGGAAGAATATGAAACAAGAACAAGAAATTATTTTACTAACGGTATAGAAAAACATTTAGCTGTTGGAAGCAAACTCAGTTTTAAAGAATCGTATAACCAGCAATACAAAGCCAATGGTCCGCAAAGCCTTATTGATGGCATTCATGGTTTTGAAAAATGGGAAGTTCTCTGGCAGGGCTGGTGGGGAAAAGATATTGTAGCAACTATTGACCTGGGAAAGACAAAAGAAATTCATTTGGTGAAAATGAATTTTATGGATGATAACCAAAGCTGGATAATGGCGCCTGCTTCATTTACTGTGGAAACAAGTATAGATGGAAAAACTTTTACTAATGTAGGAACAACACTCAATAAAAATGCCGGGGCTAAATTGGAAAAGCAAATTGTGCCGCTTGAACTAAACCTTACAAAACCTGTGCAGGCAAAATATATAAGGGTAACAGTAAAAAATATTGGCAAGCTACCTGCATGGCGAGGAGTAAATGGTGATGCCTGGATTTTTACGGATGAGATCGTGGTGAAATAACTTTATATCCCGAATCAGTTTGCCTTACGGGAAAATAAGGCTAAATTTACTTAGCATAATAAACAGTCATGTATAAAGAAGTAAGAAAAATACATTTGATCGAAGAGGTTCTGAAAATTACCAACGAGGGTACATTATCAGAGCTGGAAACTGTTTTGAGAAAATCGAAAAGAAAATCTGCTGCTAAAAAAAAGAAACCAAGCATTTATGATTTTGTCGGAATCCTATCTGGCAAAGAAGCCGATAAGATGAAATCTATAATTGAAGAAACCTGCGAAATTATTCCGTCCTCCAGGGGTCTTCGCCATAATTATCCTCAAACTGTCTCGTCCTAAAATAAGTTTACAGGTTTATTAGATAATTTTGCCGAAGACATACGGCGAATTGAAAAACAGATAAAATGAAAAGCTATTTTGTATTTTTATTCCTGTGTATAACTCTGAGTGAACCAGCTTTTTCCCAAACTGGTTTTCTAAAGAAAGCAAATGTCTTTTATTTGCCATTTGATATTGAAACCCCTAATCAAATAGATCATGAAGCGATAAAAAAAATGGGGAACTCAATAATTTTTTCAATTCTGGATAGTATAACTCTTGACTCGATAAACTCAGAAATTAAAAAACTGGTACCAACAACTATAAAGATGAAGGACTTTGATCTAAGAATTTATGCAATGTTTGTCTACAAAAACACCGTTGGCGATATACGTGTCCATAGTTCCAAGAAATACATTTTATTCAAAAGCAAAATGTATTTAGCCAGTGAAAGACTAATTAATTTACTTTTAAAAACTTGTATTTTATCAAAGTGAGCTTTAAATAGATTTTAAAGTTTAATTGGCCTATTCAATTTCCATTGTCATAGGGTCCTCGCCGTAATTCTCTTCAACGTAAAGTGCTTAGTGGTGAAACCCAAGGCGGATGGAGATGAAATACCAGTTAATTCTATATACTTTGTTTAAAATAACTTAAAAATTCACATTGATCTTCGTTTAAATAAGTAACATATTTTAGCAATATCTTCAAAATAGAATAAACATCATTGTCATCTCCATAAACGTCGATTTTTTTTATTCCATCGATATATAATAGAAACTGATAGTTGTCTCTGCTAAATGGCCTGTTCTTGTCTGGATTAGATTTAATTGTTTCAATAAGTTTTTTCAAAAAAACTTTATCAGTATCTGTTTTAACATAGAAATTAATTTTACTAATAAGGGAATCGTAAGACCCTAAAGATGTATCGCTCGATATTGTTCTGCGTACTGATGTTAAATGTCCAGCTCCGTTAGTATCCAAGTCAATGTGGGTAAAACATCCAGTAGGACTCATGATGCTTATTTGACAATTTTCATTGATTTCTTTTTTTTGTGAGACGGACGATTTATTGATACAGGAGCAATAAATTATGATCGACAAAAAAACTATTAAATCTTTAAATTTTCGAGTTATCATTGTCATTATTTCTTAATGTTTCTGGTTCCCGTTATTATTTCGTATGCAACTCTTTCTAGCATTTTATGCTCTTTCCTCAATGAGTTTTCTGAAGGGTAACTGCCTCTTTTTTTACTTCCTGGGTGAACATAATTCAGTCCACCCGAGGTCTTCACCATAGGCGGCTATCAAATTTAATAAAACTTGTGGTGAGACAGGCTAGTTAAAAAGATATCTATTTAACTTTAAGTACCCGAGTTTTGCCGACAAATACTTTATGCTTGAAGATAATTATGGCGAAGACGCCGGGAGGAAGGAAGTAAATTCAATCAATTGCTCTTAAGCCTATGTTAGCCGCTTGTTTAATTCAATTTAAGTCCCGCTAATTTAATCATGTCCGCAACTGTGCTCAGATACCAAAAACCATTTGCTCGGTATTCATGTCCGTTAACTTCTATTTCTTTTACCACTTTATCGTTGTGATAGTAAAAAACTGAATGGGTTTCAAACTCTGGATTTGTGTCAGTACGTCTGTATTTTGCTCTGACTATTCCTTTAATCGCAAAGCCTTTATAATAGTAAATAGTAACATAAGTATAGAAGGCACCTTCATTATTCCAAACAATTTTATAAACCTGATTTGATGAAGGATCAAGG
Source organism: Bacteroidota bacterium (assembly GCA_005882315.1). NCBI lineage: Bacteria > Pseudomonadati > Bacteroidota > Bacteroidota bacterium. The sequence continues at coordinate 207,678 of VBAR01000002.1, read as the reverse complement.
TATACAACGAAAGTATCTTCTGTTTTTATCATTGCTCCATAATATGAATATAAAGTGTCAAGCGTTATCGTTTTTGCACTCAAAGAAGTGTCTTTGTCAATGGAACTTGTGACGCTATCAACAAGTGTTGTCGAAAATGTTTGTGCAGATACCGCAAAACAAATGAATACAAGTGAAACTGATAGAATTATTCTCACTGTCAAGATTTTTTGGAAGAACGTCTAAATTGGCGATTTAATTGTGGCTACGTTCAGGACTTTTGTCCGCCCGCATCTTCACCATAGGCGGCTATCAAATTTAATAAAACTTGTGGTGAGCCCCGGGGAATAAAAAGATATCTATTTAACTTTAAGTACCTGAGTTTTGCCGCCAAATACTTTATGTTTGATATAATTATGCCGAAGACCCGGAGCGGACAAATTTTTTATCACTCATCGGCATTTTCCTTTGTCCCAAATTCGATTCCATGCTTAGAAAAAAATGTTTGAATTAGCTTGTACTTCTGATCACAAAAGTCACCGGTTTTTACTGCTGATGAACTTGTCTTATATCCTTGGCATTCGAAACAGAGTTCAATAAAAGCAAATGCCTTACCGGTGGAGTCAGCAAATAAAATCGCATTTCTTGGGTTGTAACACAGGCTTTCCATTTCCATATGAAATTCTCCTCGGTACCCATTATTGTAAAGTATGTCAGTAAGCGAGTCTATTTCCGCTTTTTCAAGAGTCTTAATTTCCTTGAGTTGTGAATAGTCAACCTTTTTGTTTTTCATTGGAAGTTTGCCTTCAATGAGAGTATCAGGTTTGTCAAAGGAAACGATTTGAACTTGTGCGGCTTTATTGAAAGGGTACAACTTTAATCGCTGTTGCTGAGAAAATTTGTCACGATGTACGCAGCTACGATTTTTTTCTTCTAATTCTTCCTGCTTTTCTGTTAATGGTTTTGGAGCTCCTGGAAATGGTTTTAATTGAGCATTTGAAAACTCAAAGCAAATTACAGTAACAAGAAGAATGAAAAGTCTAGCCATTGAGGGTTTAAATTAAAGGACTGGTCACATAACAATTGTCGCTAACGTCTAGGGCTTGCTGCTGTGCTGGAATTTATAACGTCCAGCCCGCAACTGAAGCCCAATAAAATTACTGATGATGAAGTTAAGAACAAAAGCCGAATAGAGTTACGTCTGCCACAATCATACTTAGAATTGAAGAGTTTTCAGTCCGCCGGGGGTCTTCACCAAAGACGGCTATCAAATTTAATAAAACTTGTGGTGAGACCGGGCAGTTAAAAAGATACCTATTTAACTTTAAGCACATGAGTTTTGCCGACAAATACTTTATGTTTGAAGATAATTTTGTCGAAGACCCGGGTGAACGGGAGAAATTATTTAGCCCTAGTTTTGTTTTAAATCTATTACTTTAATCACACTTCTCCTGGAATTTAGATCAGGTACAGGTGTGAGTAGTAACAATTCTTTACTTGAACAAAAAAACTTCACCCGATCAAACTCTTGAAAAAAATATTGATTAAGATGCTTATTCTTTTTTATTAAGTCGCTTGCATTAGCTCCGAACATTGAAGTGTCACTCACAAACATTAACGTATCGTGCCCAAGTTGATAAACCCTACCAATTGAATACTTTTGAAGTAACCCTGTACTTGAATAAAAATATTCAAATGTCTTTTCTTGTTTAATATAAATTGTCGAAATATTTTCCTTGCCTTTATGAGAAAACTTTTTTGTTGAGTCGCCTTTTTCAAATTTAAAAGTAATAGTATTCATTAGACCAACCTCTTGACCTTGGGAAAATATAGATTCTTCAAGAAATAGGGATAATAGCAAAGTAATTAAACAATATTTCATAAAACTATGTTTCAGTCCGCCAGGATCTTCGCCATAGGCGGCTATCAAATTTAATAAAACTTGTGGTGAGACTCAGAAAATTGCCACTTCCACACAATCATTGAACCTTGCACGCCAGCGTCTATTTTTGAGGAAGAAAGGAGATCGAGACCTTTATCTTCTTACTTACAAAATAAAATCCAAGATTCCAGGGTTGGAGAATTAGAATATATCTTATTCCCCATTTTTATATTCCCTAAACTTGCTTCTTCAAATGAAATTGATTGTCGAGAACCATCTTTATAAACAATTTCGCATAGCATATAAATACTTCTCATCATATGATCTCCTTTTACTTCCTTAAGTAATTTTATTCTCTTCTCAATCCCTCTTAAACAAAAGCTATCTTTTATTTCAACAAAATTGGCAGTACTATTTTTTTTTATATTCGTTTCTGTAACGCCGATAAACCGCTCTTTTCCTTTATCAACTTTGTAAACAACAGCTCTTGTTATTTGTTTATCTTGAGAATTGAAATTAATCAACAGAAGCAAACTGCTTACACATAAAAGTTTAAAAAAATAATTTTTCATTATCTACGTACAGTTTTTTCAATCCGCCCGGGGTCTTCACCATAGGCGGTTATCAAATTTACTAAAACTTGTGGTGAGCCCGGGTAGTTAAAAAGATATCTATTTAACTTTAAGTACCTGATTTTTGCCAACCAAATACTTTATGTTTGAAGATAATTATGGGGAAGACCCGGCCGGACGAAAAAAAATCCAAGTAAAAACCCTGAGAAATAAAATGAGGGAAAAAATATTATTCTTATTATTAATAACTTTTTTAATAGGATGCAATAATAATTCTGAAACTAAAGTTATTCTAGAAGCTAATTCTGTAAATCCACAGCGTATCGATAGTATCAAATGGTTTTACTATGCATATTCATATAATGGCCTTGCATTATTTAAGAAAGGGCAAGAAACTTATAGTTTTCAACCTATTAGTTGCAATGTATTAATTGATACTTTAATTATAAGAAATAATGATTCTTTAGAGGTAAGACTAAGTCTTCACAAAGAAGGATATAATTATTCCCATTTGTCTGAGAATTTGAATTATTATGGTTTATTGTATATCAATAGTGCTGCTATTCCTCTTACAGGCAATGTAATTTTAGATCATTTTGATGACCCTAGCTTTGTAAAAAAGGATAACCAAATAACTGACTCTCTATTCAGGAAAGCACTAGAAACTACAGATACTTCTATGCTATCCTCTTGGTTATTTAATGAGGCAAAGAAAAGAGGTATTTATTTCCATGACTAAGGTTAATATATCTCAGTCCGTCCAGATCTTCACTATCGGCGGATATCAAATTTAATAAAACTTTGTGGTGAGATACGAGCAACGAGGTTGTTTATTACTTTAGAATGCTCCAACTTTATAGTCTATCAATTTAGCCTTCTTTCTTACATATTTAAGCTTTAATATCAAAACGGCCCCAGTCGATAACCGATGGAAAAACAAAGTAAAAAGATCTTTCTTCCTATCAATCCTGTAAATTTCAATTCTATCCTTCTTTGTATTATCTAGTTTATCGTAATACACGAATAAGTGATTATTACAGATATCTTCTAATAAGCAAGTCGCAAAAGATCTAGTTGTATCAAGAATAAAGACATCTTCTGTGTCTTTGCAGATATTAAAGCGATCTTGAAAAATATTAGTTTTAACTGCAGCTTGCAGCAGCCCACAGTCTAAATTTGTTTCTTGACCTTTCATAGAGGTAGCCAGATAACAGTACAGTACAAGAAACAAATATTTCATATTCTTTGCTTATAAATTTAGTCCGTCTGGGGTCTTTACCACAGGAGGCTATCAAATTTAATAAAACTTGTGGTGAGACAGGGCATTTAAAAAGATATCTATTTAACTTTAAGTACCTGAGTTTTGCCGACAAATGCTTTATGTTTGAAAATAATTATTGCCAAGTTCTCAATAGACGAAAAACTAGAAAATATTTAAAAAATCATGACCTACTTGTTGAGTCTATTTTTTCTATTTCCAAATGACACATGCAAAGAACGCTATTATAGTGAAGTATTCAATTTGAAGTCTGAAAGAGAATACTATTTTATAGTCAAGGCCAAAAAAAATGAAAGGGTATTTAACGCTATAGTAAGCAATGTTGATTTTATCAAAGACTTAAAGTACAAGAATGAAGTTCTTGATGCAACTCTAATTTCCAAAATTGTTAATGATAAATATGTTTTAGCCCTAAATGATAGCTCTCACTGGTTTTCAGAAGTCAAGTATAATCGTAAGGTTAGTAAATCGGAAAAACAAGGTGAGAAAAATTTTGTGAACAGATATTTTGATAATAACGGCTATCTCAAAGACGATGTACCAATGGATTATTTAGGCCAGATTTTTGAAACCTTAATCAAATGGAATTATTTGATTAATTCAACGGAGGGAGGTCTTTTTTATATTATGAAAAGTCGTTATTGTAATTAAATTAGCATCCTTTCAGCCAGCCGAGGTCTTCGCCATAGGCGGCTATCAAATTTAATAAAACTTGTGGTGAGACCGGCTAGTTAAAAAGATATCTATTTAACTTTAAGTACCTGAGTTTTGCCGCCAAATACTTTATGTTTGAAGATAATTTTGTCGAAGACCGCTGGCGAATGGAAAAAACACTTGTGAATAAAATATTTTTTATACCATTATTGGTTATGGGATTTGTTAGCAATATGAATTCCAGTTTTATCCAAAAAGATAATCTGGATTCAATTTTTGTTAATTGGAATAAAGCAACTTTTGCTTCATTAAATAGACAGCTGCAATCGTCTGATACTACAAAAATGAAATCATATGCTAATAGATTGTTAACGATAAATGGTTATTGGGGCATTGAAGGTATAGAGGACATAAATGTAAATTCATTACGATATAAGTTTTTGCAAATTGTATTTTCAAGAGATGATGCAAAAGAGAAAGATTTTTACATCATTGAGTCTAACGAATCGGGATCAACTGTTCGAATAAGAAATTTTATTCTTTACACAGATTCAATGCATAATACTCAAATTGAATTTTATTTATATGTAAATAATGAATGGAAAAAGCAAGGCACATGTAGAATAAACAAGATAGACATTGAGAATGATTTAAAAAAGTACATTGCACCATTTGGGAAAGGATTTAATTACGACGACATTATTATTACTAAGTTTAGAAGTAGTATTATAGATCAATCTGAATATTATTTATTTGGGACTTTATCCAGCATCAGTAAAATCAATACGATATTGAATTGTTCAGTCCGCCCGGGGTCTTCACCATAGGCGGCTATCAAATTTAATAAAACTTGTGATGAGCCCGGCTAGTTAAAAAGATATCTATTTAACTTTAAGTACCTGAGTTTTGCCGACAAACACTTTATGTTTGAAGATAATTATGGCGAAGACGCCGGCGGACGCAAATTGAAAATTTCAGGGCAAGATCCCAAAAGAACACAAGAATTAAGCAATAGCAAACTTATTTTGTTGTCCATTTAGAAATGGTTGTCTTTTAAGTTGCTCATTGTAATCTTCAACTTTAAGAAAAGGCCAAATGTCAAAATTGCCAAGCTTTTGAAATTCTAAATATGCTTGATGATGTTCTTTTCTTTTGTTCCTATAATACTGTCCTAGTGTCAATATGTTAATAACTACTTCCTTGAATGAAAATTTCAGTAAAGGATTATTTGTGTCAAAATATGGCCACTCATATTCTTGGTCTGAATGTAAGAACAAAATGCAACGGGCAATAATTTTTAAACTTTCGTCTGATAGTTTGTCAGACCCTTTTAATTTGTGTTGCCTTGTGTCGTCATACAAACCCCAACATAGTAAAAGCATTGGCTGAATTATTGGGTCGTCAAACTTTGCTTCTTTTGCTCTGTAAAATTGTTCGGGCAACCAACCATTGGTTACATCGTCCATAAGATTACTTTCAAAGTCGTCATTCGTAATCAGTCCAACTGATAACTGTCGCAAATGAAATGCAAGTTTTTTTCTACGTTCTGTGTCTACCATAATTTGTCGGTATGTAAATTTTGAAAACTAATGTCTGTTTAAAGTGACGCAGATCTCAAAAATATGCGAAAGTTTTCGGCCCTAATAGAAAACATTTTTTTTAAATTTTCCCTTTTCAGTCCACCCGGAGTCTTCACCATAGGCGGCTATCAAAATTAATAATATCAGCTGGATGAAACCATTTCATCTCCTTATCCTTCTTAAACCAAGTCATCTGCCTTTTAGCATATTGTCTTGTATTTGTTTTAATATTTTCAATTGCTTTCTCCAATGAAATAACACCATCGAGATATTCAAATATTTCTGAATACCCAACTGTCTGTAAAGCATTCAACTGTTTAAACTGAACTAACGATCTTACTTCATCTACTAAACCGGCACTTATCATCTGGTCAACCCTTGTATGAATATTCCGGTGCAGTTCTTCTTTCGGTAATTCAATCCCCAATTTTATAATATTAAAATCACGGGTAGCCTTCTCTCCTTTCCGCAATTCCAGTATTGATCTGCCTGTAGCTTGTTTTATTTCCAGTGCCCGCATCATCCGTTGCGGGTTTTTTATTTCGCCTTTTGTATAAAACTCCGGGTCTTTCTCTTTTAGTTCTTCCTGCAGCCATTCAATTCCTTTCAATTCATAGTTTTCAATTATTGTTTGCCTTATTGTTTCCGGCACTTCAGGCATTTCATCCATTCCTTCACAAAATGCTTTGATGTATAAACCGGTTCCGCCAACCATAATCACTACATCATGCGTTTTAAATAATTCATCGAGTTGAGTCAACGCATATTTTTCAAAAATAACTGCATCTACTTTTTCATGAATGGTATGAGAAGCAATAAAATGATGAGGAACTTCGGCTCCTTCTTGCAACGATGGCCGTGCAACACCAATATTCATTTCTTTATAACACTGGCGGCTATCAGCAGAAATAATTTCAGTATTAAAATGTTTGGCGAGTTGAATGGCAACAGAAGTTTTACCAACTGCTGTCGGGCCTGCAATTATTATAACCGTCTTTTGATCGGGAGAAATCATTGAATGCGGTGTGTTACGCTTCGGCAGTACCTTCAGAGCCTTCTTCAGATCCTTCTTCACTACCCATTTCTTCACCTAAACTTACATCCTCACCTGTTTCATCTTTTGCTACAAACCCATCTGCAACCTGTGTGAGGTCATATTTTTCTTCTACATCAGCAAATTTATCACCTAACAAACTCTTCGTTCCATACTGGCTGGGAGCAATTCCTTCAGTACGAACCGTAGCCGGGTAAGAAAGTTTAGGATTTTCTTCTTTAGATACATTGATCAGTTCCACCAGGAACATCCAGTTCTTATTGAAATCGTATTTGTAAACAAATTTCTGGTTGGTATCACGTATTTCCGTACCGATCGCTGTTTCACCCATCAGCAATGGCGGCGCCTTATGTTCACCTTCATATACCTCCAGTGAGATCTCCCTGCCCTGCTGCCAGTGATCATTGCTGCGGAAGAAAGTAGCTTTATGCTTACTATCAAAATCATAAGCCCTTAATATCGCTTCGTGCAGATCGATGAATTTTTGTGAATGACGGATCGCAATGTCGCGATAGACACTCTCATCTTCTTGCATATACACTCTGAATTTCAAAATTGCCATTCAACAAATTTACATGTTTAGTTCAGATTAAATAAAAAATGGATTACTGTTTTACAGGTATAAGGCCTTTTTCTTTTGCTAATAAAATCATATATTCAAATGCAGCATCATAATTGTTGGGAACGATGCCATCAAGTATTGCATCTTTGATCGCATTCTTGATATCACCAACTGGTTTAGAAGGGCTGATGCCGAATGTTTCCATAATAATTTCACCTGTGATCGGCGGTTGCCAGTTACGTACATGATCTTTTTCTTCCACTTCCTGGCAACGTTGGCGTACAGCACCGAAATTTTCAAGGTATTTTTTAACTTTCCATTTATTCTTTGATGTAATATCTGCTTCGCATAATAACATCAGCATATCAAAATCATCTCCTGCATCAAACAACAACCGGCGGATAGCCGAGTCAGTAATTTCTTCTTTTGTTAAACTGATAGGACGCAAATGCAACTCAACCAGTTTACGCACCAACCGCATTTTTTCATTCAGTGGCAATTTGAGTTTGGTAAAGATCTTTGGAACCATCCTCGCTCCTACTACTTCATGCCCATGAAACGTCCAGCCATGTCCTTCTTCAAATTTTTTTGTTGCAGGTTTGCCGATATCATGCAATATAGCAGCCCAGCGCAGCCAGAGATCATCCGTTTTTGTTGAAATATTATCAAGCACCTGCAGTGTATGATAAAAATTATCCTTATGCCCCATGCCATCTTTATACTCTGCACCTGCGAGATCAACCATCTGGTAAAAAATAATATGCAACAGGCCAGATTGATATAACAGATCAAAACCAACAGATGGTTTCTTGCTTAAAACAATTTTATTCAGTTCATCTGTGATCCTCTCCTGTGTAATGATCTTTATCCTTTCCACATTGTCTTTTATACCCTGCCATGTTTTTTCTTCGATCGTAAAACCGAGTTGTGATGCAAACCGGATTGCACGCATCATCCGCAGCGGGTCATCAATAAAAGTTTGCGCAGGATCTAATGGCGTACGGATGATCTTATTATTCAGATCATTTATTCCATCAAAGGGATCAACGAGTTTTCCATAATCATCCTTATTCAAACTTATTGCCAATGCATTAATGGTAAAGTCACGGCGAAGCTGGTCATCTTCCAATGTGCCGGGTTTTACTTCCGGGTTGCGGGAATGATAGGCATAACTTTCTTTACGGGCACCGACGAATTCAATATCGAAAGCCTCGGCCTCACCCCCAACCCCCTCTCCAAGGGGAGAGGGGGCTTTCGAAGAGTCACTATGTTTTGAGAAATCTAATTTGATATGAGCAGTGCCGTAGGTTTTAAAAAAGTTTACTTGCGGCATAGGATTAAAATGTTTCGCAACACGATTTGCCAGTTCAATTGCATCACCCACACAAACGATATCAGCATCTTTTGTTTGCCTTCCGATGATCTTATCTCTTACAAAACCACCTATTAAATAACATGGCAATCCCAGTTCCCCAGCGCTGTGAGCAATCTTTTTTAAAATGAATAATTCCCTTTCTGTACAGTTGATTTCCATAAAGCGACAAAGATAAATTAATGGCCACAGAGAACCACTGAGAAATAAAGAGAGCCGCAGAGATGCTCTGTGGTACTCCAAAAACTCTGTGGCCCTCTGTGGCCTAAAACAATTTTTGATAAACTCCCATTACTGCTGTTGCACATTTTTGTTGAGTAAAATTTTGTGCATGCTGCCAGCCTTTTTCTTTCATTGTGGCTGCTAATGATCTATCAGTAAAGATCCTTTTCATTCCTTCAGCAATTTCATCTGCATTGGCAGGATTCACATAATAAGCAGCATCACCTCCCGCTTCGGGCAAGCATGAAATATTGGAAGTAATTACAGGCAGGCGGCTACATAAAGCTTCAAGTACCGGTATTCCAAAACCTTCAAAGAAGGAAGGATAGATCATAGCAATTGCAGATTGATAGATAGCGGGAAAATCGGCTGCAGATTGAAATGATGATGAAGATTTCGCTGAGGCCGATTCTGAAAGAAAGATGATATCTCTTTCCAATCCGTTTTGTGAAATGTATTCTTTCACCTTTTGTTTATACTCTTTGCCATTACCGATAACTACCAACGGAATATTGAGATCATTCTTCAATTGAAATACTGCCTTGCAAATATTCAGCAGGTTCTTTCTTTCAATGATCGAACCGACATAGAGAAAGAATTGTTCAGGAAGATTGTAAAGCTTTTTTATTCTTGCTTTTTCTTCTTCACTTACTGTTTGTGAAAAAGCAGGATTACAACTCTGGTAGCAGACGGTTATCTTTTCTTCCGGTGTTTTATAAAAATCAATGATGTCTCGTTTTGTTTGCTCGCTGATAGCAATCACATGATCAGCATATTTGCAGGCATGGCGAAATTTTTTCCGGTAGATCTCCACATCTATCTTGCTGTACTGTTCAGGATGACGTTCATGCACCAGGTCGTGAATCGTAACAACGGATCTTATTTGTGTTTGATGAATATCCATTGGTATCTCATGACTGAGGCCGTGGTAAAGATCAATTTTTAATTTTTGCAGATCTTTTTTTACCCAGCTGCTGCGCCATGCAGATGAAAAAGTTTTATGCAAAAAAGAAGACGGTTGCACTTCCTGTATATTTTTTTCACCGAAAGAAAAAAGCGAGGAAGGTTTGGGATTGAATAAATAATATTGATGTTCAGGGTAATATTCCGCCAATGAATGGATCAGTGTGCGGCTATAATGCCCCAGCCCTGTTTGATTGTGATATGCCCGTTTTGCATCGAAACCAATATTCATGTTTGCAAATGTGCGGATAATTTGGTGAACGATGGTAGAGAATTAACTGGTTTTTAAAATACCCGTGTCGATTGTTTTTCGCTTCAGCCTTTTTGAGATGATGTAAACAAACAATGTCGCCGTAAAATACATGATCAGTGAATCGAGAGCTGCAGGAATAGACATGGTACTATTGTTTAATAAAGAAGGGCTCAGGGCAATAGTGATCGCCAATGCACCATTTCGGATACAGGCTCCCATACTTATTGCAATAGATTGTTGAATTGGAATTTTAATAAGCCGGGGAATAATGAAGCCTGCTATTATGGAGATAACATTAAAACACAATACAGCCATTCCGGTTTGTCGCCAGAACGATCCAATGTTTTCCCTTTCTTTAATTACCTGCATCAAAATGATCACAACAAGAAATACAATTGAAAATATTTTAACCGGCTTTTGCAATTTCGTGGCCAATGAATTATTTTTTTTAAGCAAGAACATGCCAATCGCAACAGGGAACAGGATGATCGCAAAAATTTGCAGCACTTCTGAAAACCGGAGAGGGATATACCTGCTTTCTTCCATAAAATACTGCATAGAAAGATTAACGATGATCGGCAATGTGAGAATGCAAAGCAGGCTTGCAACGGCTGTAAGGGTAATACTCAGCACAACATCCCCTTTGGCGAGAAGTGTAAAAAAATTGGAAGTGACACCACCCGGCGAAGCCGATATCAAAACTAATCCTACAGCTATTTCCGGGGTAAGGTTAAATATTATTGCAATACCAAAACAAACTGCCGGCAAGAAAAGCATTTGGCAAACCAAACCAAGAAGGACCGATTTGCGATAAACAAGTACCCGTGAAAAATCTGTAACTGACAGCGACAATCCCAACCCAAACATTATAATACCCAATGCGGTTTGCAGTAAAATGGTTAATAATGCTGATGACTCCATAATTATGTAGTTGATTTCGTTTCCAGGGGGAGTTCATAGCAACAGAGGGTAAAAGGATGGTATATCTAAAAATACTGAATTGGTATAACAATAACTTTTATTTTCGCATCAAATTTTAAAACCGAATGAAAGAATTGATCCTTGAAGCATGGGGTAACCGTGAGTTATTAAAAGATACAAAGTATACTGATGCCATAAGAGCTGTAATTGAAGAAGTAGATAAAGGAAGATTGCGGGTAGCGTACCCGTCAGCCCCTTCGGTTCCGACGGATGGGTGGCAAGTGAATGAATGGGTGAAGCAGGCAATACTGCTTTATTTCGGCATTCAGCAAATGCAGACCTGGGATGTAGCACCCTTTGAGTTTTATGATAAGATGTTGTTGAAGAAAAATTATAAAGAGCTAGGTGTTCGTGCCGTACCACATGCAGTAGCGAGATATGGAGCTTACCTGGCAAAGAATGTGGTGTTGATGCCATCGTATGTAAATATTGGTGCTTATGTAGATGAAGGCACAATGGTGGATACATGGGCAACTGTTGGTAGTTGTGCACAGATCGGTAAAGGCGTTCACTTAAGTGGCGGTGTTGGCATTGGCGGTGTGTTAGAGCCATTGCAAGCCTCACCAGTAATTGTTGAAGATGGTTGTTTTATCGGAAGCCGTTGTATCGTTGTGGAAGGTGTGATCGTTGAGAAAGAAGCTGTGCTGGGTGCGAATGTTGTATTAACTCAATCAACAAAAATTATAGACGTAAGTGGAAATGAACCTGTAGAAATGAAAGGTCGTGTACCTGCACGTAGCGTTGTCATTCCCGGTTCATATACTAAAAAATTTCCTGCCGGTGAATATGGTGTTGGTTGCGCATTGATCATTGGTAAACGCAAGCCAAGTACAGATCTGAAAACAAGTTTGAATGATGCGTTAAGAGATTTTAACGTGAGTGTTTGATTGAGATATTAGGATATTGTGATATTAGATGCTAGATAGCAGATCACAGTTTCACAAAAGCAAAAGCCTCTGCTTATTGACAAGAGGCTTTTGCTTTTGTATTAAATCATTTTTAAATTTTCACTCTGCACCTGTACTGTGTTTTCTGCTCGCAATGTGTTCTCTGTTGCTGGCAATTCGTTTGTTTTTTATTTGAAGATGGTTTTTTTGCAAATGAAATAGGCACTCCAAAATTCAGGCTCCAGGAAGAAGCACGGGAAGAAAATTTAGTTTCAACAGATTTACTTCCATCATGTGTTGTAAGTGTCGTGTTGCCGAGATTGCCAATTCCTTTTAAGTATTGAACATTTACCTGGAAGAGTTTGTTTTTTCCTTTCGCAAATTCAAAACCCATTCCACCAATGACCGCAGTATTCCAGTTGCCTGCATAATAGGTATAGACTGACTGAGTTGCTTCTGTTTTTACATCAAAATCATTTTCAACAGATGGAATATATGCCATACCTAACTGTGGTTGTAAACGCATCTGCATTGGTTGTTTAGATGATTTTTGTTTAGCTGAACTGGTATTTGATTTTCCGCAATGAGATGAGCTTCGTGAATAACTGCCGCATCCGTGTTTCATATTGCTTTCTCCTTTACTGCAACCAGTTTTACGTTGCTGGGCAGGTTTACTTTTATTCGAGTTTGATTTAAATAAAATCGGTTTTGTATTAAACTGGTAGCCTCCTTCAAGACGAACTTGTGTAGAAGAACGGGATGAGAAATTATTGGTGAGGCTTTGCTCAGGGTTTGTAAAACTAAAAGCAACTGCAGTATTGCTTGTTGAAATTCCGGCAAACACCCCATGTCCTCCTTTTTTGAACTTATAATCGAACCTGGCCCCTGCTTGCGGTGTAAACTGATTGGATAAGGGTGAGATAAAGTTTCCATCATTAATACTTACACAGGTCTGTGCATTTTCAAAACCAATACGTGGTGTGAAAGTAAGCTGGGATTGACCTACCTGAACAATCAATGCCAGGCATATGGCTAATACTGAATGTCTCATAATAAGAGGTTTTAGGTATCCTGAATCTACGACAGTAAGAAGCCGAAAAAAAATCTAATGTATGAATGGCAAAAATTGGTTATTGGGAAAAATCTAAAGGGTGTTCACGGGCAATAATTAACTGCCAAGTCTTATATTTGCCCCCCGCAATCAAAGCCCAGATGGCGAATCCCGATAGCTATCGGGAGGTAGACACCGGGAAGTTCTTATATGTTTGAAAAATTGCCCAGATGGCGAAATTGGTAGACGCACTGCCTTCAGGTGGCAGCGTCCGAAAGGATGTGCTGGTTCGAATCCAGTTCTGGGCACTTAAAAAGCAATCCAAGTCTGGGTTGCTTTTTTAATTCAGATAAACAGATTTTGACTGGTAAGATTCTTCAGGAGAATAGATAAAAAGACAAGTTCCTTCTTTTATAGTATTGATGATCTGGTTGCTTTCTTTAGGTGAAACAGCCGGGCAGCCCTGGCTTCTACCGATATAACCTTGTGAATGGATCAGCGATTCGTTTACATAATCAGCTCCATGAATAACTACAGCCCTTTTTTCTGCATTATCATTTATTCCTTTTTCTAAACCTTCAAGCTTTAATGATTTTCCGTGTTTTCCCGTGTACATATTTCCAGTTATATAAAAGCCCGGGCTACTTTTAAAAGAAGATTCGCTATTTGAAAATGACTTGGCAAATTCTTTCCCCGAATTCCGGCCGTGTGCTACATAAGTATTAAAAAGTATCTCAAAGTTTTTCAAATCAACTATATATAATCTTTTCGCAGAACTGGGCAGACTGAAATCAATGATTGAAACAATACTGTCATTTAAAAGGCGACCTTCTTCAATAATTTTTTCATACCCTTTTTCGGCCATTTCAAATACTTTTCTGTTTATTCCCGAAATATTAAGGTGTAAACTATCATAAACAGATATCACTGTGGGTTTTAGAGAAGCGAAATAGTTAGCAGAGTCAGCTGTTGCACTTAATAACTGCTTTGATCTTTTTTCTACTGTTTTGGCAAAAGCAAAGGGGAAAGAGAACAGGCCTATGACTAAAGAAGAAATAAATAAATAAAGACTTTTAACTTTTCTTTTTTGCATGCTGCTGATTTTAAATTTTACCAAGTATTAGACGCTTTACTAACGTCTAGCTTGCATGAATTGTATCTTAATTTCCTTTAATTGTCAAAAAAAATACTCAATATGAGATATTCTGAGAAGTATTTCCAACAAATAAAGTCATTGGCAAAACTTTATTAGATCATTGACAGAACTTCAATAAAATATTCAAGAAAGAAAAACTATGCGGTAGTGGGTTAAGGGAGAACAGTTTAAACATTATAATTATTTTCTTCCAAAATCATCCTGTAGTCTTATAATATCATTCTCATCACTTGGATTATTTGCATCTGTATGCTGCCAAATCTCTGCTACTATGCCCCAATCTTCTAATCCCATCAGCCGGTGGCGTTCGCCCTGCCGAAGGCGGATTATATAACCGGGTTCCAGAATATGTCTTACACTCTCAATATCTGTGTCACTTGTCATTACGCCAACCGGGCCTTCTATACAACTCCATATTTCAGCCCTGCGGTTATGATATTGCCAGCTTAGTTTCTTACCCGGCGCCACCATCAGGATTTTGGGACTGAGTTTATTTGTGATCGTTAAGGACTGAAAATCCACATCATTAAAAAAATGTGCTGCAAAATCCTGTGCTTGTGATTCATCTATCACAATAAAGCCACCCCATGGACGATCATAATCTCTATCAATGATCGTAAATCCTAATTGCTGCAGATGCTCTTCGATCTGTGAAAATATTTTTGATTTATCATTCATAATTTTTGCTCTATTCTTTTACCAATTTTTTTTCTAATTCTTCAAGCGATACCCCTTTTGTTTCCGGCACTTTTGTCAATACCCAAATTAATTGCAATAACATCATAAATGCAAGAAACGCAAAAATACGCCATGGATTATCTTTATAGATACCTGTTTGTTTATCCAGGAAAACCGGTGTAATAAGTGTTATGATAGCTGCAAATATCCAGTGTATACTGGCACCGAATGATTGTCCCTTTCCTCTTATTTTATTAGGAAAAATTTCAGAAATAAAAACCCAGATAACTGCGCCCTGCCCAACAGCATGTGAAGCAATAAATAATAAAAGGAAAAAGAGTAGAAACTCAGGATTTGTTCCTGTTTTAAAAGCATAAGCAACCAACGCAAGACTTATGATATAACCAATTGAGCCAATAATAAGCAATGTCTTTCTTCCCAACCTGTCAATCAGGTAAAGTCCAACAAAAGTAAAGAGAAGGTTGGTGCCTCCGATATAGATTGAATTTTTTAAAGAATCAATTGAAGCTAGTCCTGCCCTTTCTAAAATTTCCGGTGCATAGTATAAAATAAAATTGATACCAGACCATTGATTAAAAAATGCGACCATAAAAGCCAGCCAGATAATAACATTGTATTTACGGTTGAAAAATCCTGAACCTCCTCCTGCAGCTGATTCATGTTGAATGCTTGTCTTAATATTTTGTATTACTTCATCGGCATTTAAAACACCCAATCGCTGAAAAATTTTCTTTGCACCGGCATCATCTGATCTTTTAGATAATATCCAGCGTGGACTTTCAGGAATACTTATTATGAGTAATGTGTAGAGTATTGAAGGAATAGCCATCACACCGAGCATCCATCGCCAGTCATTGACACCACCCATTCCTTTCAGAAAAAAGTTAGAAAGATAGGCTATCAATATTCCGAACACTATATTGAATTGGTACATTGCTACCAGGCGACCTCTTGTTTTCGGTGTGGAAATTTCAGAAATATAAGCTGGCGCCGCAACAGATGATACACCAATGCCCAGACCGCCGATAAAGCGAAAGAATGAAAAACTATAAGGATCGGGTGCAAAGGCAGAACCCAATGCAGATATGCTGAAAAATATCCCAACCCAAAAGAGTACTTTTTTTCTTCCATACTTATCGGTAGGCTTCCCGCCAAATATGGCACCTACCACCGTTCCCCACAATGCCATCGACATAATAATGAACCCATGAAACCAGGGAGAAATTTCAGTTGTATGCCAGAGTTCTTTAATGGGTTGATTGGCTCCGGATATAACAACAGTATCAAATCCGAAAATAAAACCTGCAAGGGCAGCGATCATTGAAATACCAAAAAGATTACCTGAACCTTTAACCGATACATTGGAAGCAAAATCGTTTGATTGTATTTGCATATGGCGTATTTGAATTCGTTAATTCTGATCGATAAAACTATTTGTCCGGGAACTTTTACAATTTGTCTTACCACAAGTTTATTAATGGAAGATACCTAATCAGTACTGTTTAACAATTATTGGAGGAATAAAATTTATGCCCGAAACCGTTTCAGGAAATTATTTCTGTACCATTTTCAATAGATGCTACATAATAAGTAAGAGGTAGCTTCATTTCCTTTTCATATGCCAGCTTAATTTCAGCTACCAATTTTTCTATCATATCTTCTTTTACGAGGTTGATAGTACAGCCACCAAAACCGCCACCCATCATTCTTGCACCCAGTACTGCATCATTATCTCTTACACAATCAACAAGCCAGTCAAGTTCTTTACAACTGACTGCATACATTTTACTGAGGCCATCATGTGTAGCAAACATTTTTTTTCCCAGTAATTTAATATCCCCTTGTCGAAGATCATTACACCCTGTTTCCAGTCTTTGTATTTCCTGGACAATAAACCGGCTTCGCATGTCGATCAGTTTATCTTTTGGTAAAACATATTTGTCAAGCATCGCTTCAGTTACATCCCTCAATGAGTTTACCTGTGGTTCATGTTCCTTTATCCATGCCACTGCCTGCCTGCATTCATTACGACGGGTATTATATTCAGAAGAAGCAAGTGAGTGTTTTACATTCGTATTTAAAAGAAGTATTTTGATCCCATCCAGTTTAAAAGGAACATACTCATATTCCAATGAACGGCAATCTAGTTTTATTACATGTTCTTTTTTCCCCATCATAGATGCAAACTGGTCCATGATCCCGCATAATACACCAGCATATTCATGTTCTGCTTTTTGTGCCATCTTCACCATATTCACTCTATGAATTCCTGTTTGAAGCAAATGATCCAAAGCAAATACTGTAGCACACTCAACAGCTGCAGATGATGAAAGTCCTGCGCCTATTGGCACGTCGCTGGTGAGCATTGCATTGAATCCTTTTGGCACAATCCTCTTTTCTACAAACTGCGCCACAGCACCCAGTATATAATTCGGCCAACTGATATCACCTATTGGTTTCAATTCATCTATTTGAATGGAAAAAGTCTCATTCAGATCTTTTGCAAAAAGATGTATTTCGTTATCGTCACGCAATGATACTGCGAGGTAAACAGCTTTGTCGATTGCAGCCGGTAAAACAAATCCATTGTTGTAATCAGTATGTTCACCAATTATATTCACTCTGCCCGGTGAACGAACTATCAGTGGAGATGCTGAATCAGGAAATTTTTCTTTAAAATCTGTAAGAATGGTTTCTATTGATATCATTCTATTAAAATTAATTCTTTATCCCAGGTTTCCATTCAATTACCTGTATCATTTGTGGTTGCAGGCCTGATATGCCTTCTGCATCGGTTTGTTCCGTTTTCTGAACAAATAAGTTGAGTATCTTTTTCTTCTTCCACAACTCAGTATCGTAAGTCGGCTCCCATGAACCAACCGATGTTGATGTTAAGTCAAATATTTTCCAATTCTTACTACTGTTCACATTATCATTTATCGCAACTGAAACTTTGTTGTTTCTTTCTTCATCTTTAAAAATTAAACCGACACATGTCCTTTTATTTTCATTCCATACAATTACATGCGGCCGGGAAATTGGAATTCGTTTTGTACCTCCGCCACTTAAGCTAAATGGAGTTTTTCTAAAATCCAGGCTCTGCATATTCCACTTGTTGTTATTATTAAATAGAATATGATACTGCGGAATTGCGGAGTCCTCTTCTCTCCAGTAACTTGCGATATACGGATTACCGTTAGCGTCTGTACACATCGAAGTTTGATTGATCAACTCAGTTTTCTGTGGAATTTTCCAAACATACTCTGCGGTTGCTGCTGTTATAGGTAACGAATATTTTTCACTGGTAGATCTTTCCCATGTCACACCTCCATCCGTTGAGCGGGCATAGCACATATCATGATTACTGCTTACATCTGAACTTTCCCTCCAAACCCATGAAATATGAATGATACCTTTATTATCAACACATGCCTGCCAATAAGCATTTCTTTTATTTTCTCCATCAATCAAATTACTATGAAGCTGCCTCCATTGCTTTGATTTGATACTATACTTATTAATAACAAGATTACCCTTACCGGACGCTCCATCCCTGTAGAGGAATAACAGATCGCCATCGGGCATTTTATAAAACTCTGGATATGTAACACTGGTTTCAAACAAACTTGTCATTTGAATTTTATCAGACATCTCCAATGATAAAGGCTGCTTGCTAATTGAATAGTTGAGTGGATTAGTATGATGATTCCAGGCCATATGCAGGTAACCTGCACCATCAATCATAATGCTGATATCATTGTGAGCATCTTTAATATTGCCTTTATGATTTGTTTTAATTAATTCCCAGTTCTTATTTCCTGATTTTCGTTTACCCAAGATCACATCCCCATCTTTGTTATAAAAACCTATGAATTGAAAATCGCCATAGGTGACTAGCGAGTTTTTTCTGAATACAACTGTGTTGATTGAATTTCCAGCCCATCCGCTGTCAACATTTGTAACTGTAACATTTTTTAAAATATTTTTCTGTGCAGAAGCATTGTCAGTTAAAATAACTATGGAAAAAAGAAATGCTGCCGCTTTAGTCCTCATAAATGCTCTTTAATTAATTTCAGCATTATAATAGTTATATGTTTTTCTAAATCCAGCACCTTTGTCTTTTACCCACCAGTATAAATTATTACTATTATGGCCACTCTAATAAATCTTGAAACTAATTTATAATGAATGATGAGGCTTTGTATCTGTGTGGCCCAGGCTTTTACCCGGTGCAACTGCATCCCGAACTAACTGCTTAAGTTCTTTTATTTCAGGGAAGCCGCCATATTCTCTCCGGTTAAAAATTTTTTTGCCATCAATGCTGATGTGAAAATCACCATTCACTAAACCGGGTTTAAGTGAAACAGCATCTAACTCATTTTCGAATGTAGTTAAAAACTCCTGCGCCATATATGCTGCACGCAATAACCAATGGCATTTGGGACAGTATTCGATAGTGATAGTTGGTTTCATAATTATCAATTGAATTTAAAATTTAACTCTTATTAATTCGAATAACATGTGAAATCATCTCGCCATCCAGCCGCCATCAACAAACAATACTGTTCCGTTTACATAATCAGATGCGGATGATGCAAGAAATACAACCGGGCCTTTAAAATCATCCGGCAAACCCCAGCGACCTACGGGTATCCTGCCAAGGATTGATTGACTTCTTTCAGGATCTTCACGCAAAGCCTGTGTATTATTAGTAGCAATATAACCCGGAGCAATACCATTTACACAAACACCTTTACTGCCCCACTCATTACCAAATGCTCTTACTAATCCTGCAACAGCTGATTTACTCGCTGTATATCCCGGCACATTGATGCCACCCTGGAAACTTAACAACGAACAAGTAAAAATAATTTTGCCGCCGCCATTTGTTATCATATGACTACCAAACTCACGACCTAAAATGAATTGTGCGTTGAGATTGATGTCAATTACTTTATCCCAATATTCATCCGGATGTTCAGCAGCAGGTTTACGCATAATGATACCTGCATTGTTTACGAGTATATCAATTTTCTTATTATCAGCTTTTACTTTATTGATAAATGCATACAATGCTTCACGATCCGAGATATCAACTTTATGATAAGTAAATTTTCTGCCCGTTGATTCAACTGCATTTTTTACTGCTGAATAATCATCAACAATTGATGCTCCTACAATGTCAGCACCAGCTTCCGCCAAAGCGGTAGCCATACCCATACCCAACCCTGTATCGCAGCCTGTAACAACTGCTGTCTTGCCTGATAGATCAAAAAGTTTCAATGTTTCCATTACCTGTGTTGTTTATTTAATAAAGAGTATTGACTTGTCATGGTTTTTCATGAAAAACCAATAATTGACCGGAATTCCCGAAAATACAAAACATCATCATTCAACCATTCTGCACCTTCATTTATATTCATGTCTTCCGGACCGGAGGAGTGCACAACAAGCCTTTTCTGGTTTTGATTATATGGTAGGGGAAAATAAGAACGATCATTGGTTATTAAAGCCATGTCAGAATATTTTTTCGTCATTATCCAGCAACCGGGAAACATCTCCGCTGTCAAATACATCAGACCTTGCAGCTAATACCTGTCTCAGCAGATCGTTGATAGTTATTACACCGGCAAATTGTTTATCATCAAATGCCAGCAGGTAACGGGTTTTATGATCATCAATCAGGTGAAAACATTTTTCGACTGTATCATTTACACTTACCATAGGCACATCCACACTCATAATGTCTTTCACTTTTGTATCCGAGCTATGTCTTCCTTTTAAAATTACCTTGCGGCTGTAATCCCTCTCACTTATAATGCCTTTATACTCCTCATTATCCATTACCACCAGGTAACTGAGATTAACTGAATTGAGCATTTGCAAGGCCTTATAAACTGTTTCTTCCTGCGAAATGATATTTAAGGATTTTGTTTTACTGTTAAGTATATCACGAACCGTACGCATAGTTTTGATTTTTTTAAAAGTACAATAATTTTGACTCTGCAATACTGAACAGATATAAAATTTATTTTGTAATTCAACACCACGGGGAGAAAAAGAACAATGACAGGGAAATCATTCCCCGTATATTTTTAAATTTTACTTGTGTATTCCTTGCTATCCCCGGATTTAATTCAATTATTCGTTTGGTATGCTTATTGGATAATTCCTTCTCAAGTTATAATTCAGGAGTAAACAATGATCGCTGTTTAAAAAAAAGAGAGCCGACCGGGGAAAGCTTTACTTGATTTTGAAAACGAAGACATAACAGGCTATTATAAATGAAGAGACCTGTTATCAATTGAACATACTGCATATGACGAAGTAAATGCATTGGGAGAATTGGCAGCTTCAAAATATCTACGACAGTGGGAAAAAGCAGGAAAAAATTTCCCCACTGTTCAGCTACGGAGAGTTATCCATATCCAAAACCATATTCAATGAAAAACAAAATTAAAATCGATACCCTCATGAAAAAGAAAAATTATTTTTTTTATCCGTTAATTTAAAATTATGAAAACAGTTTTACGTACTCTTCTTTTTAGCAGTGTTCTTTTATTGAGCACAAAAATTACAAAGGCACAATGCACAGTTTCGAATATCGTAGTTCAAAATGTAAGGGGGATTGCCTCAACACCCACCAGCTGTACTGCCAAATTTGATGTTACCTTTAATATTGAAAACAACAATGGAAATAAATTTATTTTTATTCATGTCTGGTTGCAGAATGATTATCCGAATTATTTCCACTGTGTGAATGGACAGTCTACAATTAATGGCTCTATACGGGCTCCGGAAGCTGCTGATCTTGGGAATTCATTTAATATAGGCTTAAATAATGAAGACACAGCTATAACGGCAATGACAACCTATCCCCCTGATGCATCAGTTCCATTGGCTTCAATGGATTCGTTAAAGAGGGTTTTATTACCGGACGGATCTGCCAATATCACTTTGTATGGTGTTTTGATCACTACACCCTTTGCTTGTAATACGCCTATGGTAATCGTAGCCGACCTATGGTCAAGCCAGGCAAGCAATGCGCAGAGGGCACATTGTGTTGATTGCGGAATAAGATACTCTTCGGGTTTTTTGACTGCAACTGGTTTTGCTAATTGCTCCACTCTCAGATTTGGAGGTACTCTTTCAAATCTCACCGGCAATATTCTGGATGGATACTACAGGATATTTGCTGATGTAAACCGTGATGGATATTTTACACCTCTTATCGATACTTTATTGCGAGGCAATACTTTATTTTCGATATTAGCTGGTGGAAATATAAGTTTCACTGGTGATATACTCAGGGCAAATATTAATCAGGATATATTTATTATAGTTACACAAACGACAGGTGATGGAGCCGGTGCTTCAAGAGTTTTTCGGCTTCCTAGCAGCTTTTGTAGTGTCCTTATCCTACCTGTAAGTTTCAGTTCATTTACCACAACCCGTACAAGCAGAAGCAATGTACTGCTGAAGTGGGAAACTGCGACTGAAGCAAGCAACACAGGCTTCTCCATCCAAAGGAATATGGGAAATAATAAATGGGAAACTGTTGCTTTTGTTAATAGCCTTGCACAGGACGGCAATAGCAGCTCGACTCTTAGCTATACTTTTAATGACTTAAACTCAAGCGCTGGTATTACACAGTACAGGCTTGAACAAGTAAACATTGATGGAAAAACAAAACTAAGTGAAATAAGGGCAGTGCGTGGCTTTGCACAAAAAGAGAAAACTATTGTCTTCCCTAACCCAAGTACTGATGGTCGTGTAAGTATTTTATTTGAAAACAAAGAACAGACCCGGGATATTATTCTTACAGATATAAATGGTAAGGTTATTAAGCAATGGAAAGGATTTAACAATAATATTCTAAAAATAGAAAACCTGGTTACGGGTATGTATACGATCAGGATCATTACGCCTCAGACCGGGAATCAAACAGTAGAAAAGATAATCGTTTCACAATATTAAAAAATGACTAAACAAGATATTAATCCATAACAAGAGGATTAATCGATCCGTACAGGTTGTTCTTGTTATTCAAAGCGGGAAAAAGCATGTTCATTTAACTAATGAATGTGCTTTTTTATTAAACAGTTATATCATTTACGCATCACAGTGTAACTAGCCAGGAAAGTTTCCGGCGATGTTTTATCCTTTCCTTAACGTACCGGGTAAAATTCATTTCTCATCGTTTCGTTTCAACTAAATACAAATACTGCTTTCTATAAGGTCAGCTCTACACAAATCATTTATTTATGAACGAAACCAGCAATACCGATAACTATCGGGAGAATGGCCTCTACTCGTATGACTCATTTGGTGTAAGCAAAAAACCTTCTGATTCAAATTTTCTTTGGTGGTGTGCCGGTGCACATCAAAAATTATTAAAGCAATATCCTTCCGAACATAGTAAATACTCAGGGCTAGGTGGCGTATTGCTTGCAACATTTGTACTGGCTACTTTATCGGGCGGCTATGCTGTCCATTCAGTTTTTAATAATTGGTTATGGACGATCGGTTTTGCACTTATCTGGGGCTTGATCATTTTCAACTTCGACCGTTTTCTTGTTTCTACCATGCGGAAGTACGGAGTAAGCCGCAGCAAACAGATCTGGATGGCGGTGCCTCGTCTTTTACTTGCATTACTCATCGGGTTGGTAATAGCACGGCCACTGGAGCTAAAGATTTTTGAAAAAGAAATAAATGTGAAGATGACAGAGAACCTGCACAAAAAAATTCAGCTCAATGATAGTTTGCTTGCAATGGAATACAAAGCCCAGATACAAACAGCCGAAACAGAACGACAACGAGCTGTAAACAGGAAACTGGGGATTGAAGATACACTGCACAACCTGCAGCAGGCTTATGTGCATGAAGCCGATGGTACCGGCGGAAGCGGTCAGCGTGGAATAGAAAATATAACACGGTTAAAAATGGACGCGTATAACCTGGCAAAGGTTCAGTATGCGCCGGAAATAAAATTGCTGGGCGAAACAATTGCATCGCAGGACAGCATTATGAACACAGCAAAATCAGGAATGGAAGAAAAAAGAAAACAGTATGAAATCGCTGCTGCTGCCAATATGGGTTTTCTTGAAAAGAATAAAGCATTATCTGATCTGTCACAACAGGAAGCAAGCGTATTTTGGGCTACGCTACTCATTTCGCTACTGATAATATTAATAGAGATCGGGCCAGTGCTTTCAAAACTCATAATGCCTGTTGGCCCTTATGACATTGCTCTTGCAAAAGAAGAACTAATACAGATGGCTACGAGTGAGTCGGAGATCAGGAATGATAAAGAAGTTCGCTATGAAAAAAGAAGGGTGTACAGGCAAAAACAAAAAGAAATGTCGGATCAACTTGCGGAGCAATTGACATCACTGCAAAAGAAAAATATTGATAAAGAACTGGACAAATGGGAACGGGGCGAATGGGAACCACAAGATCACCGGGCAAGCATGGATGAAGTAATGAGAAAAATAAAACAACAGTATCACTTCAAAGAAGACGATATGCTGTAACCATTAAAACACTATTCGTTAGCGAGGCATTTAAGTTTAAATGCCTCGTTTTTTTATGCCCTTTTTTAAGATTTCAGCTCAGAAAAAATACTGTGACAGAAATCATTTTTCCACAGGAACCCGTCAGTTGCATGATTCTTGCTTAATATTCTCCAGTTAATTAAAAACCTGTTACTATGAAAATAATATCCTCCGTTTTGCTTTCAGCCTCTTTGCTGATCTTATCAACTTCAACAACCAATGCACAGAACCTCAAAAGTCTTGATGATAAAAATGGTTTCAAAACCTATAAGCTTGGCTCGAAATATACTCCTGTAAATGGAACTAAATTTAAAGATGAAAGCGGCGCTGAAAAAGTTGTTATTAATTCAACAAAGGATATGATCGGTGAAATTCCTATTAAATCCATTGAGTTGTTTTATCTGCGAGATACACTGGCAAGAATCGAAGTAAAGGTTTCACCAGAAAATCATGCAAAGCTGATAGAAGCATGTAAAAATTCATTTGGAACACCAACCACCGATAATTGTGATAATGAAGCCACCCGTACAAAGAAAAATGAAAATCTTACAACCGGTAAATATTACCATGATCTGTATAAATGGAAAACATCAAAGATCACTCTTGATTACTATTATCAGTATCCGATCGTAAGCGGTGACCCGTATGCAGTAAAGGATCTATACATCGCTTATAGCCTTAACAACTATGCTGCTCGTTTACAAAACGCAAAGAAAGGAACTTATACCCCGAAGGATTTTTAATTGCCATTAATATAATTCCCGTTTTCAATACTGTTCAGCAGGATGCTTCCAATATCTTTGCGCCTTTCCATGCTCAAAGCAACTGCACATACTTATCAAAAAGCATTCTCGGGTCTATCTAAAGAAACATGGTTACTGTCTGTGATCATGCTTGTCAACCGTAGCGGCACTATGGTTGTTCCTTTTCTTACACTTTATCTCACCAGCGATGAAATGGGATATAGTATCAGCCAGGCTGGAATTGTTTTTGGCCTATTTGGTCTCGGTGCATTTACCGGTGCCTATTTTGGCGGCAGACTTACTGATAAGATCGGTTTTTACCCGGTTCAATTATTTACATTATTGATGGGTGGTTTATTGTTTTTTGTATTGGGGCAAATGAAAACTTATCCACTGATTTGTTTATTCACTTATCTGCTTAGTTTTTTTAATGAAGCATTTCGTCCTGCTAATTCAACGGCCATTGCTTTTTATAGTAAAGAAGAGAACAGAACCCGTTCTTATTCATTGAACCGCTTAGCAATTAATATTGGTTGGGCCTTAGGCAGCAGCCTTGGGGGTGTACTTGCACATATCAATTATGAATTACTCTTCTGGGTGGATGGATTCACCAATATCGCTGCAGCAATCATCATGTGGCTTTTTCTAAAACCGGTAAACTATAAAGCTCCTGAACATAAAAAAGAACAAAGCCATCTGTCTTTATCTGCTTATAAAGACAAAACTTATCTCGCTTTTATCCTTCTGACTGTTTTGTTTGCATCTTGTTTTTTTCAATTGTTCACCAACCTCCCTATATTTTTCAGAAAGGAATTACATTTTTCAGAACCGGTTATTGGTTTTCTGAATGCGATCAATGGAATTATTATTGCCATTATTGAAATGGCATTGATCTACCGGCTTGATGGAAAAAGAAATAACCTTTTCTTTATTACTATCGGTGTTTTTATAGTTGGAGCTTCATTGGCCATGTTGAATATTCCGGGTATTGGCATATTGCTGGCATTTGTTGTAATTATTCTTGTTACTGTTGGTGAAATGCTGGCAATGCCATTTATGAATTCTTTCTGGATCAGCAGATCACAACATAGCAACCGTGGTCAATACGCAGCATTATATACAATGGCATGGTCAGCTGCACAAACATTGGGACCAATGGGAGGTGCAAGGGTAGCAGATAAGATGGGATTCAATATTCTTTGGTGGTCGATGGGTGGAATTTGCTTTATCGCATCATTTTTCTTTTACCGGATGTTGAGGCAAGCAAATAAAAAAGCCGGTTATGAAACCGGCCTTTAAACTTTATAATAATTAAAAATTATTTTTCAGCTGTTCCGTCTGCTTTCCACTTTTTAAATAGATTGATCGTTGCTTCATCCAATTTTGCAGTTTTCTTAAATGGCATAAAACCCCTGTCGGTTGGATTCAATTCTATTCTCCTGATAATATCATCGATATTGTCACGTACTGCTGCATAAGTATCTAACGGTTTTTTATTACCACCTTTTGCAGGAAAATGACAAGGTGCACAATTAGCCAACATAGCAGATTCAACATTTGCAGCGTAGACTGTAGCAACTTTTGTTTCTGTTTTCGCTGCTGCCTTTTTGGAGGAATTACAATAAGAAAAAATGGCAACTGTAGCGACTAATAAACTAAATACGGTAAGTTTTTTCATGCTTTAAAAATTTGGTGGTAAATATATTTATAATATTCAGAAAATAAAACTTTATCCTTCAAATGGCCATATCTACAGACGAAAGACAAATCAAAACCCTGCGGCGCTACCGGACATTTAATAATGCCACTTTTCCATCCATTGTTGCCGCCACTAGTTTTTTCTTGCCTATTATATTCAGCGTATTCACCATTGAGTTATCAATTTTATGCGCCCATTCTATTGTTTGTTTCCGCGGATCGATGCAATAAACGACACCACTGCGTGTACCAAAAAACACTAATCCATTTTTTTCGATCAGTACGCTGGGCGAATGCTCATACCCGAACCCGCAATGCATTTTCCAGGCAGCATTTTGTTTTTCACGGCTTGCATTGTATGCAACTATCGTATCCTGCATGGTTTTACCATAAATGATTTTCCCATCTTCTGAAATGCCAACCGACTCCCGGATAGTTGCATCATTATTTCTCCAGAGAGTTTGTCCTGTTTCAATATCAATCGCCGAGATATAACGATCCGGCGCCACGATAAAAATTGTGTTACCTGAAATAACAGGTACACAAGCGGCAGGCGAAAAATTCCTGACCGGTGAACCATTATTCCATTTCCAGATCAGGTTGCCATTATTTTTATTCAATGCATATAAATGCCTGTCCCATGCACCGAAAATAATTTTATCATTATATAAAACAGGCTTGCTCACTACAGGGCCGTCCAGCCCATCAAACTTCCAGATTTCTTTTCCGGTAGCAGCATCCAATGCACGGAAATGATGATCGCTGCCGCCTATATAAACTCTGCCCTCATCAACAATTGGCGAACCGAGAAAGGCAGCATCACTATTAAAAGTCCAAACTGGTTTACCGGATTTTATATTGAAACAATAAACGCCACCATCAGCAGAGCCAACAATAAAATTTTCTCCTGATGCGGCTGGTGATGAAAAAATGGCACCTGCTGTTGAAGCGGTCCAGGCTGTTTTTCCTGTCTTTAAAGAAACTGCTTCTACCTTTCCATTTTGATTACCGAATATGACAAGATCATTTGCAACTAATGGAGTTGAAATTACATTTGCATCAGAGCTAAATGTCCATTCAGCTTTTACAGCGGGATATTTTTCATTAATACTGAAGTCTGGTTTGGGTGAAACGACGATCTTATTTCCTTTTTTCAAATCTACTGAACCCCATATCTTGTAATAATCAGTGCCGGGTCTGTGTTCGGTATAGATCATTGAATCATTCCGAATGTCAACAATATTAAATCCTCCTACTTCTGCTTTTGCACGAAGATTAGAACGACCCATAAAAGCAGGAATGCTATCGAAATTCATCATCTTGTTTACATGGCCATGCCCGCATAATACAGCCAATGTATTAAAGCGATTCAGCCGATCAGTTATTTCATACCAGTTATCTAATCCCGGATCAAGCGGGTAATGATTTAAAAAAATAAGTGGTTGTGTTAATGGAGTTCTTGCAAGGATCGTATCCATCCATACGAGTGCATTGCGTGGCACATGCCCATCACTCATACGTACATAGGGGCCCGATGCACAACCAATAAACCGGATGCCGCCATGATCAAATACAAATTTGTCATAGCCAAATGTTTTAATAAAACTGTCACCGCCGCTTTCGCTCCAGCCACTATCATGATTGCCGGGTATGATATGCCATTGAACTTTCAGTTCATCAAGGATCTTTTTTGCCAATGCCAGTTCTTCATTTGTGCCCAGCTCAGTAATATCACCGGTAATAACAACAAAAGCTATATCAGTCCTGCTGTTAATATCTGCAATTGTTCTTCGCAAATCCTCTTCCGCTGAACCATTGGGTGAGCCAATATGTGTGTCGGAAATATGAATAAAACGGAGTGATCCTGTTTGGCCAAAAGACATCAAGCCACTTACCAGGATCAACCAGGATAGAAGAAATTTTTTCATGCCGTTAAGATAAGATTTTACGGTAAAGCTTACAGTTTTCTATTTTTACAAAATGGAAGCGAAAATAACGATCAGAAATATTCAGCCCTCCGATAATCCGGCATTAGCAAAAATTGTAAAAGACACATTAGCAGAATTCGGAGCCAATCATCCAGGCACTGTTTACTATGATGAAACAACAGATGCATTGTATGAATTATTTCAAAAAGAAAGATCGGTTTATAATGTAGCAGAAATAAACGGCGAAGTGGTCGGTGGTGGTGGTATTTATCCTACTGATGGTTTACCGGAAGATACCTGTGAACTGGTAAAAATGTACCTGCTGCCACAGGCAAGAGGCCATGGATTGGGCAGAATGATGATTGAAAAATGTATCGGGCAGGCGGAAGAAATGGGCTTTAAAAAAATTTACTTAGAAACAATGCCTGAACTCAAACAAGCTTTAAAAGTTTATGCCAAATTTGGTTTTAAATACCTGAAAGGCCCGATGGGCAACAGCGGACATACAGGCTGCAGTTTGTGGATGCTGAAAGAACTATAGATGACAATTGATAGATAAAAACTTCACGAACTATCATCTTACCTCTTCCACCTCATACACAGGACTAAACAAATAAACCCGCCTCGAACCGACTTCTTCACATTGAAAACGTTTTCTCAATTTAATCCCTTTCTTAAATATCCTTCCGTCATGAATACGAAAAGCAGAACCTGTTGCTAACTCTTCCAGTAATCTATGATGCGTTTGTTTTGAATCGTACTTTCTTAATACACGCAACAAGCCATCTTCGGCACAACTGCTGGCAGCAGGATTACTCAATGAGCTACGCAATTCTTTTTCAATATCAGTCGGAAATATTTTGTGCTCAACAAATTGTTTTAATACCAACCCGTATTTTCTTTTCCATTCAGGGCCGTGTGCGGCTACTTTATTGCCGAATTCATCGAAAGTGAGTAAATGTGCAAGTTCATGCAGCAGTGTTATAAGAAAAGCATATTGATTCAAATTACCATTTACACTGATGCGGTGATTCTGATGATGTGTCGTATGCCGGTAATCGCCAAGAATACTTTTTCTTTCTTTAGAAACTGTGAGATGTACTCTATAATGACGCAGATATTCCAGAACCGGTAAATAAGTTCCTTCTGGCAAATACTCTTTTAAACTGTCGATCGGCGCTTCTTGCTTAGGCATCTTTTCTTGAGGAGGAAAGTTTCATCAAACCATTTACTTCGATAAAGGTATACACGATATACAAACCCATGCAAAGAAATAACCCCGGCTTATTCACATCTTTTTTCATCGTCATAATGTATACGAAAGCGGCGATCAAACAACTGAACAGTTTTACCATCATACCGCCATATACTCCCCGTAGGAAAGCAGAAGTATTTTTTGTTTTCATTCCATTGGCCATCATCCAAAATGATAAGCCGGTAATAACAAACAGGAATAAATTGCCTATCAGCAATACATCCTGGTCAAAACCTTTCTTTTCGAGGAAACTTTTACCCGAAATAAAAAATGCTGTGAGGATAATAAAAATAATTATTGCCGGCCTGAAGTGTTTTAGCCATTCCCTGTTCATGCAGTCAGTTTAAAAGTGTAAGATCATTTGGCAGCCGCCACCTGTGTTTCGTTTTGTTCTTTCATCTCAACAATATTGGCGCCCATATGACATTCACCGTTGAAGGTAGCTGTCGGTTCAATATGCAGTTTGCCTGCATAAACATTTCCGTTCACAATACAACTGCCACCCAGTTTCAGCAGATCTGAAACTTTGATATTACCGCTTATTTTTCCGAGTATATCGGCTTGCTTGCCGGTAATATTTCCTTCAACTACACCATTGCCCCCGATGATCACTTTTGAACTGCCGTAAAGATTTCCATCAACTTTTCCATCGATCCGGATGTCATGATCAGAGGTGATGTCGCCTTTTACTACTGTGCCGGCACCGATGAGTGTAGCGCCATTGCCATTGGTTTTAGGCGCAGGTGCCTCAACGGTTGTCTCGTTTTTAGGTTTGTTGTTAAACATAGGTATGTATTTTAATCGTTGATAAATTCATCTTTGGGTACTTCGATCTTGTTGGTATCAAGAGCAAGCGTAGTTTGTCCGCTTAGCACTTTTTTTATACTCTCAATATACTTTGCGTTTAAAACTACCTGTTTTTCCAATGAATCGGTACGGTATTTTAACTGCCTGTATTCCCGTCCTATTTTTACCTCATCATTGCCGGGCAAATAATACTTCAAATCAGTAAAAACCATCAGCGCAACAGTGAGCCCGACCAGCAGGACAAAGACGGATGAAAGCATCACATAAACACTCAGTCTCGATAACTTAAACGTCACAACTTCCTCGTAAGTATCATCGTTCATAACCACTAGCCTATAGCGGTTCCGCAACGTCTTCAGGGTCGACCCAGCCTCCAGTTTTGCCATTCTTTGTTTTTTGGCAGCTAAAGGTAAGGAATGCGAATTTGTTTTACCACCCTTTTAACTCAAAAAACCGGGGCAATTTTATAATAAATTATTTGAAATTCAGTTATTAAGAAATTAGATTGCGGCGAAATGCGACCTTACAAAAACCTGCTTTTTTTACTGTTTTTATCCCTTATCTGCCAGGCATTCCAAACTGCTTACGGACAGTTAGGGGTTTCCTTCAACCTGAAGAAACCAAAAGAGTACGAGGACAGGGAGCTCAGAAGCGAAAAATCCGACCAGAAAAAATTTACTTTACCCAAACGCTTTGTTCAAAATACCGTCACCCATTTCAACTACGTTTTTAATGCCAATCAAAAACTGAACGAGATACTTGAAAAGGCAAAAACCCAGCATATAGATGATTATTCCAAACTGCTCCCGTTCTATAATTATTCGCTGGATGTAACTCAGCTCGACTCTCTTTCAATCGATAGCATTTTAGATAAATCGCAAACCGGTATTGCATTGCATGATCTGAGGAATGATTGGGTAGACAACCTGTACCTGCTTTGGGGTATCGCCTACTATCTGCGCAAGGATTTTGACAGCGCCTATATGATGTTCCAGTTTATCAACTATGCATTTGTTCCAAGAGATAAGGATGGCTATGCCGGAACTATTGGCAGTGCAAAAGACGGTAACTCGGCCTTCAGCATTTCAACAAAAGAAAAAACAGACATCGCTAAAAGAGCACTTTCAGAACCGCCAAGCCGTAATGATGCTTTTATCTGGCAAATAAGAAATCATTTGGTTCGGGATGAGTTTGCCGAAGCGGCCAGTTTGATCATTACGCTACGATCGGATCCGAATTTTCCATCCCGGTTAAAAAATGACCTGGAAGAAGTGCAGGCTTTTTGGTTTTATAAACAAAATAACTGGGACAGCGCTGCGGTGCATTTATCTAATGCACTCGGTACGGCAACTAATCAATTGGAAAAAGCAAGATGGGAATACCTGATCGGCCAGTTGTATGAACTCGCAGGAAATTTTAAAGAAGCTGAAACCTATTATGAAAAAACAATTGGACATACTACTGATCTTATACTCGAAGTATTTGCAAGGCTGGCCACTATCCGTGTAAACAAGGATGGCGGCGAGAATTATATTGCTAAAAATATTGAAGAATTATTGAAGATGGCCAAGCGGGATAAATACAATGACTACCGCGATATCATTTACTATATGGCTGCGCAAATGGAGCTGGAACGAAATAATATTGACGGCGCATTGGCCCTGTTACAAAAAAGTTCACAGGTACCAAGCAACGATCCTTCTATCCGAAACAAAGCATTTTTACAAATAGCTGAATTAACGCTTTCAAAAAGACAATACCAGCTCTCTTATAACTTTCATGATAGCCTCGATCTCAATGACCTCGCCCTGGAAAGCAAACGTGAAATGCTTGTAAAGAGAAAAGAATGGCTACAGAAAGTTGCTGACAATATTTCTATCATTGAGAGGGAAGACAGCCTGCAACGGATCGCTGCTATGCCGGAGGATGAAAGAAAATCATTTGTAAAAGGTATAGTAAGAGATTTAAGAAAAAAGCAGGGATTAAAAGATGAACCATTGACTACTGGTTCGATTGCAGGAATGTCAGCAGACCCTCAACCCCTTTTCAGCAATTCAACCGGTGGAAAAGGTGAATGGTATTTTTATAATCCATCAGGCAGGCAAAAAGGACAGGCTGATTTTAAAGCCCGTTGGGGTAACCGTCCGAATGTCGACAACTGGCGCCGCAGTGCAGGTATCAGCGGAATAGCAGTAGCCAAAAATGATGCGAAAAATGCCGCAGCCGCAACCGATAAAAACAACCGGAGACTGGCCAATACATTGCCACAGGAAATCACATTTGATGCATTATATGCAGATCTGCCACTTACACCTGAAGCTAAAAAAACTTCTGATAGTATCATCTCCGTTTCATTATTTGAAGCAGGAAAAACTTTTATACAGGAAGCCGAAGATTGTGAGGAAGGAACAAACAGCCTTGAACGGCTCATAACACTTAGTCCTGATTTTGATAAAATGAATGATGTTTATTTCAATCTCTATTATTGCTACCATAAGGTAGGTGAAACAGCAAAAGCGGCGGCTATTAAAAAACTGATGAGTGAACAATATCCTAAGGACCGGTATACACAAATTGTAACAACAGGAAAGGACCCACAATCAAGATCTGCGAATTCTGATGCAACGAAAATCTATGAAGGAATTTATGACCTCTTCATAGAAGGAAATTTTAAAGAAGCAATTAACCAAAAGAAAATAGCCGACAGCATTTATGGCTATAATTACTGGACACCACAATTGCTGTACATCGAAGCAGTCTATTATATCAAACAAAGAGAAGATAGTACCGCTACAAGTGTTTTGCATAATATCGTTTCGAGCTTTCCTGGAACTCCTATTGCTGCAAGGGCTACGACCATGATAGATGTGCTAAGCAGAAGAAAACAAATTGAAGATGAACTGACCCGCTTGAATATTTCAAGGCCCGCTGAAGTACAAGATCAAAGACCAAGACCCATACAACAGGATGTTACCCGTTTAGTAGCTATTCCTAAACGAGTTTTAATAGATACCGGTGCAAAAAGACCACCACCGGTGGCAGTAACAACTGCGCCAAAAGATTCAGTTACGAAAGCACCAGCAATTGTTCCTGCCGTCGCCACTGCATTTGCACTAGATACTGCATTGGCACATTATGTAGTCCTCGTATTAAATAAAGTTGACCCTGTATTTTGCAACGAAGCAAAAAATGCCTTCTTCCGCTACAACAGGGAAACTTATTACAATAAGCAATTCACCACTGACCTTACTGAATTTGATACAGACAATAAATTGCTTCTGATTAGTCCTTTCAAAAATAGCCGTGAGGCCATTGATTACATCGCAAAAGCAAAACCACTAGCCGCCACAGAAATTATCCCCTGGTTGAAAGGTGGTAAATACGAATTCATCATTATCAACGAGAAAAATCTGAATGTTATAAAAACCAATAAAAACTTAACAGACTACAAAACTTTCATCAATTCCAAGTTTCCGGGAAAATTTTAACCATCCCGTAGCAGCCTATTTCTTAGCTTTGGTTCCACTTCTTTTTTAACCAACTTTCAATTTGACTATGAAAAAATCAGTTCGCATTTTCTGGCGTGTCTTCATTGGTGGGTTTCTCGCATTTGTAGTCTTAGTGATCATGTGTGCTTATGGTGTATTTGGTGAAATGCCATCGCTGAAGGAACTGGAAAATCCTTCCCTGCTCCAGACATCCGAAGTATATGCTGTTGATGGAACCCTGATGGGTAAATATTACCTGGAAAGAGGTAATCGCAGTAATGTAGAGTATTCAGATCTATCAAAGCATCTTATTGATGCTTTGATAGCAACAGAAGATGAACGTTTTTACAGTCACTCGGGTATTGATTTTAAAAGAACAATCAGCGCTGTAGTATCATTAGGCAGCCGCGGCGGCGCCAGTACCATTACTCAGCAATTGGCAAAAGCATTACTGGAACATCAGAAAGGAAGTAAGGCAAACCGTGTTATTCAAAAACTAAAAGAATGGATCATTGCCATTAAGCTTGAAAGAAATTTTACCAAGGAAGAGATCGTTGCCTTATACCTGAATGCTGTTCCGTATGGAGATAATATTTATGGCATCCGCAACGCTACACGAACTTTTTTCCAGAAAGAGCCTTATGCTGTGAATATAAACGAATCAGCAATGCTTATCGGAATGCTAAAAGGAAATAGTCTTTACAATCCGCGCAGGAATGCTAAAGCTGCTTTCGACCGCAGAAATGTTGTACTCAATCAAATGGTAAAGAATGGAAAAATTTCAGAAGCAGAAGCCGCTAAACTGAAAGTGCTGCCAAACGATATCTCCAAATATAAAAAGATGGATGAGAATACGGGCTATGCTCCTTATTTCCGTGAGATACTGCGTGAAGAGTTGAAAGAAATACTTAAAGACACAAAGAACCCGGATGGTAAACCCTATAATATTTATGACGATGGATTAAGAATATATACAACTATCAATCCCCGTATGCAGGAATATGCTGAAGAAGCAGTATACTCACATATGCCTGTAATGCAAAAAATTCTCAATAGTACCAGCTATATCAAAAACGGAAGTATTTGGAAAGAGAAAGAAAAAATACTGGAAGATGCAATGAAAAGCAGTGACCGGTGGAAGAATCTCGACGACGATGGATTAAGCGAAAAAGAGATCAGAGCAAGCTTTTCACAAAAAGTACCGATGAAAATTTTTGCATGGAATGCAAAACGTGAAAAAGATACCGTGATGACGCCAATGGATTCAATTAAGTATCATAAACAAATGCTACAAGCATCTTTTATGGTAATGGACCCGGTAACAGGTGAAGTAAAAGCATGGGTAGGTGGTATTAGTTTTAAAACTTATAAATACGACCACGTTAACCTGAAAACAAAAAGACAGATCGGTTCAACAGTAAAACCATTTTTATATGCACAGGCGGTAGAAGAAAGAGGTATGAATGCAGAAACAATACTTGAACGTACTGCGGTTCATTTTCCGGGTGGCTGGGTGCCTTCGCAAAAAAATTGTAAGGGTGGTACAATGAGTTTTGCTGCTGCACTCGCATGGAGTGATAACTGCTGCTCAGCACATGTAATGGAGCAAGTAGGCCCGGGGCCATTTGCAGATTTTCTTGGGCGCATTGGTATCCCCACTAAAGTGGAACCCTATCCTTCAAACGCATTAGGGGCATGTGATCTTTCTTTATTTGAGTTGATGTGGGGTTATAGCATTTTTGCAGGTCGCGGTTTTACTACCAAACCTTATTTCATTACAAGAATTGAAGACAGGAACGGCAATACAATAAAACGTTTTGATTATAGTGTAAACCGTAAAGAGGCCATCAGTGAGGTCACTGCTTATAAAATGACACAGTTGATGCAAGGTACTGTTGATGTGGGAACCGCTGCCGGTCTGAGAAACAGGTTGGGTGCTGCCGCAATGGGTGGTAAAACTGGTACCACCAATGATAATACCGATGCATGGTTTATGGGATATGTGCCGCAACTGGAAGCCGGTGGATGGGTTGGCTGTGATGATCGTTTCATTCATTTAGCAAAAAGCGATACCCGTGGTTATGGAGGCTTTGCTGCAAGACCAATATGGGAATACTTTATGAAAAAAGTATATGCTGATAACACTTTGGGACTTGATAGATCAGCCGTGTTTGCAAAACCGGAGAATATGGATAATGAAATTCTCAGTGCAGATCCATTAGCTACTATTTCTGAACTGCCGCCACCGGGAGCAGAAGGAACTGATATAGGTGCTGGCTCATCACAGGATTATAATAATACTGAATACATAGGCCCTGAATCACAAAAAGTGCCGGATGAAGATGCCCCAATAAAGAAAGACACTTTAAAATACCCTGCTAAAAAAGACGACAGCGATATAAAACCAATAGGCGCACCAACAGAAGATAAAAAGAAAAAAAAGGGATTACTGAAACGTATATTCGATAAGAAAGATAATTGATGCTGCAGACAATCTCAGTAATTGTAAAAGGAAAAGTGCAGGGTGTATATTATCGCCAATCCACCCGTGAGCAAGCAAGAATATTGCAAATAACCGGAACAGTAAAAAATCTTGAGGATGGTTCTGTTGAAATAATTGCCACTGGTACTTCTGAGCAACTGAAGCAGCTTACAACCTGGTGCAGGCAGGGGCCATCCCGTGCCGTTGTTGCTGATCTAATCATTACTCCCCTATCTTTACAATCATTCAACGATTTCTCAATCATCCGTTAATTTCATTCATATGAAAAAGAAAATCTTTGCAGCACTTACTGCTTTACTTACATTATTTTTTTTAAATGCACAACGTGTTGGTGATCCTAAACTAACCGAAGTATGGAATCCTATTCCGGCAAAAGTTTCGCCAGGGAAATCAGCAGCCGACGCTCCATCGGATGCTATCGTTTTATTTGATGGTAAAAGCGGCGCTGCATGGCAACACGCAGATGGCAAAGAATTCAATTGGAAAATTGATAGTGGTTTTATGCAAGTAAAACCCGCCACCGGAAGTATTCAAACCAAACAGGCTTTTGGAAGTTGCCAGTTACATATCGAATGGCGGACACCTTTTGTAGTAAAAGGTGAAGGACAGGGTCGTGGCAATAGTGGTATTTTTTTAATGAGCCTGTATGAACTGCAGGTACTTGATAATTATAATAACAGAACCTATAGCAACGGCCAGGCCGCAAGCATATATAAACAAAGAATGCCAATGGTAAATGCATGTCGTCCTCCCGGGGAATGGCAGACCTATGATATTATTTTTACAGCACCGCAATTCAATGCAGACAGCTCAGTAAGGTCAGCCGCTAAAATTACAGTGATACATAATGGTGTGTTAGTACAAAATAATATTGAAATATGGGGCGGCTCAGAATATATTGGCATACCCACCTACCAGGTACATAACAGCAAATTGCCAATCATATTGCAGGATCATGGCGACCTTGTAAGTTTCAGAAATATCTGGATAAGGGAACTGTAACGGTTTTAATTGAATGTTGCACATTCATGCATACGTTTTAATTCTTATTATCTTGCAACCCTAACTTCTTACATATGAAAAATATCTCAGTCATTGGTGCTGGTACCATGGGCAATGGGATTGCACATGTATTTGCGCAAGCAGGTTTTAAAGTAAATATCGTTGATGTTTCATTGGCACAGCTCGACCGGGCAGTAGAGAACATTACAAAAAATCTTGACAGGCAGATAGCAAAGGGAACATGCACAGAAGACACCAAGAAGTATACACTAACTAATATCAAATGTGTTTCTGAGATCATTGAAGGTGTAAAAGATGCAGATCTTGTTATAGAAGCCGCAACAGAAAACATTGAACTGAAACTGAAAATATTTGATCAGTTGGATGAATATTCACCTAAGCATGCGATTCTTGCGACTAATACATCATCCATTTCAGTTACAAAAATTGCTCACACCACCAACCGCCCCGATAAAATAATTGGCATGCACTTTATGAATCCTGTACCTGTAATGAAATTGGTAGAAGTAATAAACGGGTATGCTACAAGCAAAGAAGTAACTACTGCAATTGTTGAACTCAGTAAACAATTAGGCAAAATACCATGTGTAGTAAATGATTACCCTGGTTTTATTGCCAACCGCATTTTAATGCCAATGATCAATGAATCAATTTACAGTTTATATGAAGGCGTTGCTGGTGTAGAAGAAATAGATACGATCATGAAACTCGGTATGGCCCACCCAATGGGGCCATTACAGTTGGCCGATTTTATCGGTCTTGATGTATGCCTGGCTATATTGAATGTTCTGCACAATGGATTTGGAAATCCAAAATATGCACCTTGTCCTTTACTTGTAAATATGGTAGCGGCTGGCAAGCTCGGTGTAAAGAGCAGCGAAGGATTTTATACTTATACCGCAGGAAGCAAAGAGTTGGTGGTGAGTAACCGGTTCAAATAAACTGCAATGAAAATTATTAACCGGGAACAACTCCAATTAAATTTTAAAGACCGGGAAATACTTACCAAAGTAAAGCGGAAAAAAACTTTGTTCCTGTTGAAAGCATACCTGGCACTTATTGCTATACTTTTCATGATCTATTTGACAGGGTTTGTAACATCTTCAACAACGAGTATCGACACAATACTCCGATACCAACGGGCAACACTCATTTTAACGTTAACATCATTCTTTCTTATTACATGTCTTTTTATTATCCATTATTTCAGAAAGATATATCCATATACAAAAGACTTGAGGATTGGTTTGAAAACGGTTTCATGGTTTTATCCTGTTGGTTACAAGACTCCATTCTTTGACAGTTTCTTTTTAAAAACAGGCTCTCCTAAAAATCCAATGTTACCGATCCCTAAACATCTTTATGATACAATAGAGCCGGGAGTATTGGCCTTTATTGTTTTTGCCCCGGCATCACGTTTCTTATTAATGTTAGATGTTAACGGCTTGCAGGTGGAGTATAATGAAGAAAGTAATGGATTGGATCTGTAGTAATTCAGAACGGTTTTACATTGACAGCCAGCAAGTCTTTAATTTTTTCGAGTACTTCACTGAGTCTATTCTTTGGTATTCCGATCTCTACAAGGCAAAATAATTGCGCCTCATTTTTGAATACTTCACAATCGCATTGCTTTATTATCCGCATCACATCATTCATCAATTCATAACTAAATTCCAACCTGTAATTACAGTACACAGGTTTTTGAACAATTACAGCTGCTTGTAATGTCATTGAAGCTGATGTTTTATAGGCATTGATCAAACCCGGCACACCCAGCAATGTGCCACCAAAATATCTTACAACGATAATCACAACATTGGTCAGTTCTTTACTGTCGATTTGTCCAAGAATGGGTCTGCCTGCTGTGCCGGATGGTTCGCCATCATCACTTACACGGAAATTATTTTTATCCGTGCCTAACCGGTAAGCAAAACAATGATGAACTGCTTTTGGATGCTCTTTTTTTAAGTCAGCCAGCCTGATCTTAAATTCTTCAATTGACTGAACCGGGTAAACATAAGCAAGAAACTTACTTCCCCTGTCTTTAAATTCAGCAGTGGCGGGCTTTTCAATTGTATAATAAAAGTCAGGGATCAATTTTCAGCAGGCTTCTTTTCTTCTTTCTTAATAAACAGGAAATAAATCTGGATGCAGGTGATAAAAACATTGGGAATAATTATAGGCAAATTAACATCGAGCAAAAAACCATAAGTAGTAAAAGCAATAGCACCAAGCAAATTAAT
Organism: Bacteroidota bacterium; assembly: GCA_005882315.1. Classification (NCBI taxonomy): domain Bacteria; kingdom Pseudomonadati; phylum Bacteroidota; species Bacteroidota bacterium. The sequence goes on along the minus strand of VBAR01000002.1, from coordinate 167,290 downwards.
AGTACGCAGCAACCGCATATTTTTCCCTGCAAGAAAACTCACTACTACCAGTGTTGCGCCCAAATATCCAACCCATTCTACCCAGTTCATAAGCATTTATTCAACAAGTTAATGATAATATGTGCTGACGGTATCGCTTTCAATTTTTATTTGCGATACTGGATTTGCAGAGTTAAACAATGGCGTCTGCAACCCATTATTAATTATTAATTCTTCATTTTTAATTACCCTTATTTCGTCCCACAATTCTTCATCAATAAATGATTGAAGCAATTTAGCGCCTCCTTCCACCAGCACGGAAGATATTTTTAACTGGTACAAGGCGTTCAATAGTTGGTGTACAAGACTCACATCCGTCGTTACATGATAGTAAAGTAAATTCTCCAGCTCATCTTGTTTAACAGCATTAAAAACAATTGTCTTATTTTTTTGATCAAACAATTTCAGTGATCGAGGTAAACTTAAATCCATATCCACAACTAATCGTACTGGTGAAGGCGGCGACCAATATCGGTTTGTCAATTCGGGATCATCCAGCAGGGCTGTATTAGTTCCAACTATAATAGAAGCTTCTTCACTTCGCCATTTATGTACAAGACGATTAGTATACTCATTGCTGATCAATAATCGTTCATTTGTTGCACTTGCAATTTTATCATCGGCAGTTTGTGCCCATTTTAAAATAATATAAGGCCGATGCTCTGTATGAAAAATAAAAAATCGCTTATTTAACTCCCTGCATTCATTCTCCAGCACACCCAATTCCACCTCCACTCCTGCTGATCTTAGTTTCTCAATTCCTTTCCCATCTACTTCTTTAAACGGATCACGGCAGCCGATAATTACTTTATGAATTTTATTCCGGATTATTAAATCTGAGCAGGGTGGTGTTTTCCCAAAATGAGCACAAGGCTCTAATGAAACATATAAAGTGGAATTTGGAATTAAATTCTTGTCTTCTTCTTTTACTGATTCAATACAGTTTACTTCTGCATGCGGCCCGCCATATTGCTGATGATACCCTTCGCCGATGATTTTTTCCTCATATACCAGCACTGCTCCAACCATTGGGTTGGGTGCAACAAAGCCTGCACCCTGCTGAGCAAGCTGAATGCAACGGGACATATACTTTGAATGAACATTCATAAAAAACCAGAAAGCAAATATAATTGAGTTGCACTTTATTCAAGTGATGCGCAGTAAGTTTGCTGCCATGACGATACAGGAAGCAACCTATTTTTTAATGAATCAACTCCGCACTATCTATGCTGATGGTGAAACCAGTGAAATAACAGATCGGGTGATGGAACGACTGACAGGTTCAATGAAAGCGGAACGAATGTTGTATAAAAATGAGCCCATCACTACGCAAGAAGAAATAGTACTCAGGCAATATGCTGAAAGATTATTAAAGCATGAACCTGTTCAGTATATATTAAATGAATGTTGGTTTTACGGATTAAAGTTTTATGTTGATAAGAACGTACTCATCCCCCGCCCTGAAACAGAAGAACTGGTGGATTGGGTGATCCGCAACCTGAGATTTCCTTTTTCCGAATTGAAAGTGTTAGATATCGGAACAGGCAGTGGTTGTATTGCTATTGCATTAAAAAGAAAATTGCGCAAGGCAGAAGTATGGGCTTGCGATGTGAGTGAAGAAGCACTGAATATTGCAAAACAAAACTCATCAACACTCCAGGCTGATATAAATTTTGTACAACTTGATTTTTTAAATGAGAAAGAAAGAAGTCAGTTACCTTCATTTGATATCATTGTTAGCAATCCTCCATATGTTCCCGAAAAGGATAAAGAATCAATGAATAAAAATGTGCTGGAATTTGAACCACATACTGCGCTGTTTGTAAAAGATAATAATCCTCTTGTATTTTATGAGGCTATTGCAGCCTTCGCTAAATCACATTTAAATAAAGAAGGAACCGTTTACTGTGAAATACATGAAAGCCTGGGAAAAGAAACAACAGCTTTGTTTGCTGGAAAAGGTTTTACTACTGAGTTAAAAAAAGATATGCAGGGAAAAGAAAGAATGATAAAGATTATTTGATCCGGGCACAAACAAATATTTCAATACTATTTCTATTACTTCACATTCGCAACCACCTTTACAGGCTTATTCTTTTTAGCTATCTGCATAATGCGGTAAACTTCACCATAATAGGAAAGTGTATCTGCATTGATAACAACTGAAGGTGTATCTATCAACGGACGTAAACGGGCAATTTCTTTTTGTAGCAAGCTGTCAAGTAACAGCGGATTGATCTTCGTTTGACCAATAAAAAAATTCTGATCCTTATCAATGGTAACAACAATATTTTGTTTTGCCTTTGTATCCTTTGTTCCGGATGGATTGTTCACTTTCACAATATTCGGGTTAGCCATTGTAGAAATGATCAGGAAGAACATCAACAGAATGAAAATAATATCATTCAGTGAGTCGGTAAACACCTCGGGTTCGTTATGTACTTTTTTTCTCAGGTTCATAATTCCGTTCTTTTAGCGTGAAGGCTCCTGTAATACATCGAGGAAATCGGCAGCTGAAGCCTCCATTTTATTTACAGTCCTGTTTACCTGTGCATGCAGGTAGTTATAACATAGAAATGCGATCAACCCAATTACAAGACCCGTAATAGAAGTGATCAGTTTTGTATAAATACCCTGTGAAATAACACCGAGATTGATATCACCACCTGATTGATATATCTGCGAAAACAATTGCATCAAACCTACCAGTGTACCTACGAAACCAAAAATGGGAGCGGCACGGGAGATCACAGTAAGTATCCCCATATTTTTTTCCAGTGAATACATTTCCAGCTGACCGATATTATCCATACTGCGTTCGATTGCATCAATAGGCTTACCGATGCGCTGAATACCTTTATCAATGATCCTGGCAACAGGGTTGCTGGTGTTCTTGGCAAAGCTCCTTGCAGCTGATACATTTCCGTTCATAATATGATCACGGATAATGTTCATGAAATTATCATCGATCTTAGAAGCATTACGAATGGCGATATAACGTTCCACAAAAACATAAATCGTCATCAGCAACAATACTCCCAGCGGGATCATGATCCATCCACCCATTACGATAAGATCAAAAACACTTACATATCCTTTGCTGGCGCCAGTTACGGCCTGTCCTGCCATTTGTGTTACGGAATCAACCTGTAATAATTCGAACATAGATTTTTCTTTAGTGGCGTAAATGTAGATTAGTAAATCTCAACTTAGGTGAGTTGTTTTCAACAACCTGTGGATGAACGTAAAAAAAAGTGCCACGTTGTTCGCAGCACTTAGCTTTTAATATACTTTAACAAGTTTAGCTATTTAGGAGCCGTTGTTCCTGCCGGCTTCATCATCATTGCCTGTATCTGTTTCATTGTGTTTTCCATTCCCTGCGGGCTACCGTCAAGAAAAATAACATTTCCTTTTCCATATTCAGCAAAGTTTTTCACTGCTTCTGTCCACATACTGAAAAGAATTACATTGGTATCAAGATTGGCCTGCTTCATTTGTTCGGCCGCTTCCGTCATACCTTGTGCCACTTCCATACGGAATAATGCTACACCCTGCCCACGTAATCTTGCTGCTTCTTTTTCTGCTTCGGCAGAAATTTTTATGGCATTACCCTCTGCCTCTGCCGATTTTGTTTTGGTGATCAATAAAGCCTGCCCTTCGTTTTCTGCAGCAGCTTTCAGGTTATTACTTGCCACAACCTTACTCATTGAATCAAGGATCAGTTTATCAAACGTGATGTCGTTGATCTGCAGATCCTGCAAATGATAACCCCATGTTTCAAGTGTATGATCAATTTCTGCTTTTACATATTCTACTATCTCTTTACGCAACCCCAATATTTCCGCTTGCTTTTTAGTAGCAACGAATGAACGGATATTTCCTTCAATAGTTCTGATCAACGCCTGCATCAGATCTTTATCTGCAAAAAACTTAAACGCTACTTTCTTTATCGTTTCTTCATCGGCATTCTGCACTGAGTACAGCAACATACTTTTAAAATAAACATTCGCCTGGTCTGCTGTTACAGCCTGGAACTCCAACTCAACAGATCGGTTTTGAATAGAAACTTTTCTTGCAACCGATTCAAGGATCGGGATTTTCATATTTAGTCCCGGTGTTGCTACACGTTGGTATTTACCAAACATAGTAATGACACCGATATAGCCCTGGTTGATCGTAAAAAAAGAGCCAAAGAAAATAATAACGAGAACTACTATCCACCAGTTCATCGCTATCCATTTAGAGAATTCCATAATTAAAAATTTGCAAGCAAGTTACGACTTGTTAACCTATTCGCGGATATAGAGAAAAATCGTCACCCGCCGGTTTTTTTGCCGGCCTTCATTTGTCTTGTTCTCTGCAACCGGTTTTTCAAAACCCCAACCCCTTGCCGTAATAGCAGGATAAGCTGTTTTCATGGTTAAATAATCTTTCACGGCTAATGCCCTGTCAAATGATAATTTCTGGTTCAGTGCAAGGCTGCCGGTACTATCAGTGTGTCCTTCAATTATCACCGAATCTGTTTGTGATGAACTGATCTTTCTGCAAAAGCTGTCTAATAGCAAAAAACTTTGTGGCTGCAATATGGCTTTACCACTTGCAAATAAGATATCGGGCATCACCAATGTATCAATTCTTATATAAGTTGTTTTGTTGAGTGATGGAGCTGGTTCTGGATAACTTCTCAGGTATTTTATTTTTTTCTCAAGCCATTCGTGTCGTTCATTCTCGCCATATATTTCTTCCTTTGCTGATTGCCATTCCCTGCATATACCTTCTTTCGGATCAAGCGGTGTCAGTGAAATATCATCAAGCAAAACATAGAAGCGATTCTCCATTTCACTTACTTTATTTCCCTTAAAATCCTTTTTAGCAAAATAGCCCAGGGCTATATACACTTCTTCGCCCGATGCTATATAATCAAATTCAATCTTATACCAGTTGCTGTCTTTTATTTGTAAAGGTTCCGTTATATCATGCAGGTAAACTGTTGCCGTTAACTTATGAAAAGGGACTTTCGCAAGTAAAGGGTCAGTTGCTGAGAACAACACACCCATACTGTCAAATACATTATACTGTGATTTAATATAAAACTGTATCCTGTAATGGTTCCCTTTTCTCAAACCACATAAAAGCCGGCTGCGGATAAAAGTTCTGCTATATGCTCTCTTGTTGTGTCCGGCCTCTATGGTCATACAGTTTTTTCCTGCATGAGCCCGTTTCGGGTCTTTATAAAAATTGACGATACTATTAAGCGAACTTATCCAAGCTTCCGGCGCACATTCTACATTATATTCTGTACATGTATTAACGTCTTCAAAGCTTCCATTCACCAGCAGGCTTTGCGCATTTAATGAGAAAGAAAAAAGAATTAAAAAAAATAAGCTGAATAATTTCATTCGCAATCTGAACGATAAAATAAAGCAGATATTGTAAACTTGATTTTTTACGTTGTTCGTTCTTCCCATATCTTAATGAGATGAACCATTGTTTCTACAGCACTATTCATATCCTGTATGCTGATAAACTCATGCTTTGAATGAATAGCCTGTTCGCCTGCAAATAAGTTCGGACAAGGGAGGCCCATAAATGATAACCGGCTTCCATCTGTACCGCCACGAATGCTTTCCATTTTTAATGTCAGCCCTGCTTTTTCAATTGCTTCTTTTGCATAATCAGTCACCTGCGGATGATTTATTAAAACTTCCTTCATATTGCGGTACTGCTCTGTTACTATAAATTCAAATGAAGCAGAGGGATAGATCCTTAATCTTTCTTCGATCTGTGTACGCAGATAATCTTCTTTCTTTTGCAAGCCAGCTGTTTCAAAATCACGGATGATAAATTCAATAATGCATTTTTCAGCAATGCCTTCTACTCTTACCGGGTGTATGAATCCTCTTTTACCTTCAGTTGATTCAGGTGAAAGACGGTTTTTCGGTAATGCTGCTAAAACTTCTCCCGCAACCTTCAACGCATTTATCATTTTTCCTTTTGCATAACCAGGATGCGCAATCACTCCATGAATAATTACCTGTACACCATCAGCACTAAATGTTTCGTCTTCTAATGAGCCTGCATCACCACCATCCAATGTGTAGCAATAGTCAGCACTTAATTTTTTCAAATCAACTTTTGCAGTTCCCTTGCCTACTTCTTCATCCGGTGTAAATAAAATTTTGATCTCACCATGCTTCACCTCTTTATGCGTCATTAAAAAATTGGCGAGATCCATAATTTCTGCCACACCTGCTTTATCATCACTGCCCAGCAAAGTTTTTCCTGATGCAGTAATGATATCATGTCCTAATAGTTTTTCCATGTAAGGATAATCACTCATCCGTATCACCTGGGTTTTATCATCCGGCAACACAATATCGCTTCCATTATAACTTTTATGCACAATCGGTTTTACATCTGTGCCACTGCAATCAGGAGCTGTATCCACATGTGCACAGAAACAGATAACCGGTACTTTTTTATCTGTATTAGATGGAATGGTTGCATACACATACCCGAATTCGTCTGTATGTGCATCTGCAATACCTATTTGTTTAAGTTCATCAGCCAGCAAGCGGCTTAAGTCTTTTTGCTTCTCTGTAGTTGGGTAAGAAGATGATTGAGGGTCACTTTGCGTATCGATCTGTACATATCTCAAAAATCTTTCGGCGGCTGTAAATCTGTAGTTTTCAAACATATATTTCTGTAAAATTCTGTCACCGAAAGTACAACGAAATCAGTTTCTAAAGTTTTTCTTGACATAAACGGGCAAAGTTTCTACCTTTTATTTCCAAACCAAAATCAACAATTATGAAAAAATGGTTAATCGGCTCTTTAGTCGGAGCAATCCTTGTGTTTTTGTGGCAGTTCCTCTCGTGGACAATACTGCCAATTCACAGCGGTGAAGCAAAATACACTCCTGCAGAAAAAGAAATTCTTAATTCACTTTCCGCCTCTCTTAAAGAAGATGGTGTGTACATGCTGCCTACTGCACCTCCCGGGGCAACAATGGATGAACATGAAAAAATAATGAACGACATGGAAGGCAAACCGTGGGCAACTGTGATCTACAGAAGTTCATATAAATTAGATATGGTAAGACCTATGATTCGTGGGTTCCTCATCGACCTTGCACTTGTATTTATTTTAATATATGTGCTTACCCGTGCAGGTACACCAACAGCAATGAGGATATTTGCAGCTTCGGTTGCAGTTGGATTTTTTACATTTTTAGTTGGGCCCTATACGATGCACAACTGGTTTCAAACTCCAACTGAAGCATATACTGGCCATTTAATTGATGGTCTTGTTGCATGGGGGCTTACAGGGATCTGGCTGGGCTGGTGGCTGAATAGAAAATAGTTATAAGTTATAGGTGTTAAGTTATAAGAATGGGTCTGAATTTTTTCAGACCCATTCCATTTTACTTTTGTTATTTTCTAAACTTATTGCTTAAAACTTATAACCTACAACTTCTCTCATGGCATTATGATCAATGGCTTTCCACCAACTATTTCTACCAGTTCAATATCAAAAACCAGGTCCTGCCCTGCCAGCGGATGATTAGCATCAAGCATTACTGAATCCTCTTTGATCTCGGTAACTACTACCTGGAATTGTTCTCCATTTCCACCACTCATTGCCAATGGCATTCCTACTTCTATTTCCATATCTTGAGGAAAACGATCTTTCGGAAATTCAATTATCATTTCAGGATTTCGTGGCCCGTATGCTTCATTAAAAGGAATATTCACAGTTTTTTTCTCACCAATCGACATTCCTGTTACTCCATCATCAAAACCTTTTATTACCATTCCACCACCTACTTCAAACTCCAATGGTGAACGACCTTCCGAACTGTCGAAAGTTTCGCCATTTGTTAACTTTCCATGATAGTGAACTTTTACTTTGTCACCTGACTTTACGTGTTGCATTACTTATAGTTTGATTAAAAATAAGGGTGCAAGGTAGCCGAAAATCATGAATGCAACCATCTAAATATTCACGTTCGTCCATACTAATATTTTACATTACTTTGAATAGACTAAAAATCGATAAAATGAAAATATTGCTGGCCTTTTTAAGCTTTACAATCTCATGCTGTTGTGTGGCGCAGCCGATTCCAAATCCTAACATGTACGATGAATCGATTCCCAGGATCATACCTGCAGCCGAACGCATTAATGTTTATCTTCCTTTTCTGAAGGGAAAGAAAGTGGGTGTATTCGCCAATCATACCTCAATGGTAGGCAATAAACATCTTGTAGATACATTATTAAAATTAGGAGTTGATATACGAGTAGCATTCGGACCTGAACATGGTTTTCGTGGAGATACACCAGATGGCGTAAAGATCATGGACTATAAAGATGAAAAGACCGGTATACAGGTCATCTCATTATATGGAACTAAAAGAAGACCATCTGTCGATGACATAAAAGATGTAGATGTTCTGGTTTTTGATATACAAGATGTAGGAACAAGGTTTTACACTTATATATCTTCTATGCAGGAATTTTTGGAAACAGCGTTGGAAAATCATAAACCACTTTTGATCTTAGACAGGCCCAACCCGAATGGATTTTATGTAGATGGCCCCGTGCTTGATATGAAGTTTAAAAGTTTTGTAGGTATGCAACCAATACCAATCAACTATGGGATGACGATGGTGGAATATGCAAGAATGCTAATGGGTGAGCATTGGCTTTCAGAAAAAGCAAATGCAATTTATGATTATAATATCACTACCAACCCAACAACAGATACACCTTTTCATGTGCAGTTTATAAAATGCCAGAACTATACGCATAAGAGCAAATATGTTTTACCTGTAAAGCCTTCGCCAAATCTTCCTAACATACAATCTATTTATCTCTATCCATCCACTTGTTTGTTTGAAGGAACTGCATTAAGTGAAGGAAGGGGAACTGATAAACAATTCCAGGTATTTGGTCATCCGGATCTGCCAAAGAATTTATATTCATTCACGCCTAATCCCAATACAGGCTCAAAAAGTTCAAAACATTTTGGTAAGGTTTGCTATGGCTGGGATCTAAGCGGTACACCGGATGAAGTATTAAAAAAAGTAGACGGCAGAATACAATTGAAATGGCTGATCGAAGCCTACAAGCTTTTTCCAAATAAAGACAGTTTCTTTTTAAAATCAAATTCTTTCAATCGTCTTTCCGGAACTGATGTGCTGATGCAGCAGATAAAAGATGGCAAGAGTGAAATTGAAATAAGAAAAAGTTGGGAGCCGAAGCTGAGTGAATTTAAGGCTATCAGAAAAAAATATTTGTTATACGAAGATTTTGAGTGATCAAATAAATTGCATTTGAGCAGCAGATTTTATCATTGATGCAACATTTTTAGCTTCAAATTTTGCAAGAAGGTTTTTGCGATGTGTATCAACAGTAGTTACACTTATAAATAGCTTTGTCGCTATTTCGGCATTAGTCATACCATCGGCAATGAGTTCTAATACTTCTTTTTCACGGCGGGTAAGTATAGGTATTTCTCCATTATTATTTTTCCGCAGCGACTGAGCAGCTTCATCACTTAAATATATTTTTCCTTTCATCACCATTTCAATCCCTTCCATTAGTTCCTCTTGTGATGCGTTTTTTAATACATATCCCGATGCACCATTGTCCATCATCTTGTGAATAAAACTTTGTTGGTTGAATGTGCTTAGACCAATTATAAAAACAGAAGGGTAGTTTGCTTTTACTTCTTTACATAAATCAATCCCACTTGTATCCGGCAGGTTGATATCCATTAAAATTATATCGGGTAAATGATTTTTGAGAAATGAAAGACAACTGTCAGCATTCATTGCATGGCCCATCCATTCAATATTCTTTTCATTTTGCAATAATGAACGAATACCCTCGATTACCATGTAATGATCATCAACTATAAAAATTTTTATAGGCATTAAGTATTAAATTCAATATGAACAGATGTGCCTTTTTCCGGTTGTGAATTTACATCAAGCTTTCCTTTCAGGAATTCAACACGATGCTTAATATTATCCCACCCTATTCCTTTCGCTTGTTTTAAAATTGAAGTATCAAACCCTTTGCCATCATCCTCAACAGTTACAGATAAAACTCCATCAATTTTACTCACCTGCACAATTGCATTTTTTGCTGCTGCATGTTTCATTGTATTATTCAGTAACTCCTGCACAATGCGATAAATAGTGATTCCCGTTGTTTGGTCGATTATAACTTCATTTAATCCAATCGATTGGTAATTTACTTTCAATGCTCCACTTTGATTCACATCGTTACAAAAATCTTTTAATGCCGTATCGAGTCCAAATTTCACCAATGCCTCAGGCATCATATTATGAGCCACTCGACGCATTTCTTTTATAGAACTGTCCAGCATATCCATGCTGCGTTCAAAAGCCTGTGCATTATCAGGCGTCATTACTAAATTTCCTTTCATAGTGTTAAATGAATATTTTATACCTGACAGCATACCTCCCAATCCATCGTGCAGGTCTTTTGCCAGGCGGGTTCGCTCCTGCTCTTCACCTTTTAGTACTGCCTCTGTTGCAGTCAATTTTTTTTCTGTTTCTAATTCCTTAATACGTTGCTGTTGCAGTTTTTGTTTCTGCTTGTAATTTCTGAATGAAAGCAATGAAATAATAAGAATTATTACAGCGCTGCCAATAAGAATATAGTTATAAATATTCTTTCGTTGAATGGAGGCCTGTTGCAGTTTAATCTGGCTGTCTTTTTTTTCTGATTGATAACGGGCCTCAAGCTCATTCACCTGTTCCCGGTTAATTTTTTGCTGCAAAGAATCTTTTAGAACTACCAGTTCCTTCAAAATTTGATAGGCTTTTTTCATATTCCCTCTTTTCTCTTCCAATTCAACCATGTTCTCTAAACTGTATTGAACAACCTGGTCCAATCCAAGAGCTTTTGCTTTTTCAATTGCTTTGTCGAAATATTTCATTGCGCTATCCAAATTGCCTGCCTGCTGATAAAAGTAACCAAGATTATGCAGCATATTAGTCCCTTCATATTCGTTATTCACTGCTTGCATATCTTTCAAAGCGTTCCTGCTATATAAAACAGCGGTATCATGTTTTTGTTTACCATAACTATAATAACGTGCAAGCAGGTTATTCGTGATGCCATGCTGGAAATAATTATTCAATTCGGCTGTAGCCGACAGATTTTTCTTTAACGGTAATAAAACACTATCATAATTCTCAAGCTGAAGATGGGCCGACATTACACTATTTACTGCACTCACTATTTTATTTCCTTCATTTAGTTTCAGTGCCGAAGCATAGGTTGCTTTTGCATACTCTAGTGACTTAACGTTGTTTTGTAGGTAAGAATACATCGTTGAAAGGTTGTTATAAGGGAAAAAAGCAAATTCCTCCTGGCCGGATGAACTGAAGATCCGGGCTGCTTCCAGGTATAACCGGGTGGCTGAATCATACTCCTGCTTTTTATGATAGATGACACCATAATTATGTGTAACCAGGCCTATTTGCTTTTGAAATGCCTTTTCCTTTTTATCCTTGCATAACTCATACGCTTTATCATAAAACATTTTCCCACTATCCAGTACCATTCTGTCCACGTACAATACACCTTTAAGCCGATACGCTGTTGCAAGTCCAAGTGTGTAATTTAATCTACCCGCCAGTTCTATTGCTTCATTTACTGCCATCACTGATATTGACGGGTCAGCATATTGAAATTTTGAAACCATTTCATTTAACCGGTTCACTTTAGCTGTGTCTGCCGGCATCTTTTGAATTAGTTTTCCAATACTGTCGGCAACAGTTTGCTGCGCAACAGTGTCACTGTTTAAAAAAAATAAAACAATACAGATCGTCGTAAGTCTGGGCATTCTTTAAACTTTAGTTACTCATATTACAAATAAATAAGTAATAATTAAGAACCTAACTCCCCTTTTTCCATGATTTTAAAAATCTCCTGCTTTTCAGGGATAGAATAATATGATCAGGAAGATAATATTTGTGTATTAAGCTTAATTATCATGAGACTTAAATTTTTGATCATTGCAATGTTTTTTCTAACAGGAGCACATGCACAAAATGTTGCTATAAACAACGATGCAAGTTTACCCGATAACAGTGCCATACTGGATATCAAGAGCGGCACAAAAGGCCTTTTGATACCACGAATGAATACAGCCGCGATTGCGGCTATTGTGAATCCTGCCAAAGGATTATTGGTGTTAGATACAGCAAAGAATCAGCTTCTGGTAAATATGGGTACTCCTGCATTACCAAACTGGCAAACCATTGTTGCCTCTAGTGGATGGAGTTTATCAGGCAATGCGGGAACTGATCCCGACTCACAGTTCGTTGGAACACTGGATACAAAACCGTTTATCATCCGAGTGAACAATGTTCGTTCAGGATTTATTGACACTTTATCGGAGAACACCTCATTTGGATTTAGAACCCTTGATTCCATCACTATTGGTGCCTATAACACCGCTATAGGTTATAAATCCCTTTCTGCCAATAAGAGTGGTTTTTATAACACAGGTGTAGGTTGGGGCGCTTTAAAAACTAATTCTTCGGGACATTACAATACTGCATTTGGATATGGAAGTGTGTATTCTAATTCTTCTGGTTGGGAGAATACAGGTATTGGTAATTTAGCAATTGCTTTCAATACCACCGGTGGTCGTAATACTGCAATAGGGAACGAAGCATTAGAGTACAATACAACAGGAAGTGCGAATGTCGCCCTTGGGTCTCGTACATTAGTTCTTAATACAACCGGCTATTCAAATACCGCCATTGGAACCGGCGCTCTATTCCGTAATGATAATCGCAATAATCTGGTGGCAATCGGTGATTCAGCACTTTTTAATAATGGTATTAATGTTACGGCACCCGTGCATGCGACAGGAAATACAGCCATCGGTTCAAAAGCCCTCTTTGGTAATTCAACCGGGTACAATAACACAGCAACCGGCAAACTTACTCTGGCATTGAACACTGTGGGATCCGACAATAGTGCTTATGGTATTGAATCCATGCTGCTTAACACAACCGGAAAATCAAATAGTGCATTTGGTACAGGCAGCTTGCATGGTAATACTATCGGTAATAACAATACCGCAATGGGCCAAAATGCGCTATACTTAAATCAAACCGGCTATTCCAATGTTGCTATAGGAACTTATGCATTATATAATTCGGGTAATCGAAGTAACCTGGTTGCAGTTGGAGATTCAGCACTTTTCCATAATGGCGTAGGAGCAGTTGATGATTTGGGTGGCACATTCAATACGGCGTTAGGTTCTAAAACATTGTTTGAAAATACTACCGGTTACTCCAATACAGCTACTGGTGCCTATGCTTTATTGAATAATACGACGGGTTTGCAAAACACAGCCAATGGTAGCGGTGCCCTTATAAATAATGGCATAGGCATTGGCAATACTGCAATTGGCCAAGGTGTAATGGGTCAAAATATTTCAGGAAATGACAATACTGCTGTAGGCAATTTTGGGTTAAGTGCTAATACAATTGGTATTAGAAATACGAGTGTGGGTGCTTCATCATTAATCACCAACATTGAAGGAAACAATAATACGGCAATAGGATATCGGGCTGATGTTAGCGCCAATAATCTATTCAATTCAACAGCAATTGGTGCAAATGCAAAAGTTGCGAGCAGTAATAGTTTAGTATTAGGCGGCACCGGAGCCGCTGGAGTTAATGTAGGTATTGGAACTACTACACCCATTGCCCGGTTGCATGTAGTTGACAGTAATGTATTATTTATAGGGCCTCCTACAATACCCGGCACAACTACTTACTCACCGCCTGCATCCGGTATCGGCAGCCGGATGATGTGGTACCCACAAAAAGCAGCTTTCCGGGTTGGCGCTGTTAGTGGCACTGAATGGGATAAAGATAATATTGGCAATTACTCATTTGCATCGGGCTATAGCTCGAAGGCATCGGGTTTCGCTTCAACCGCAATGGGGCAAAGTACTGCCTCAGGTAGCAATTCAATAGCTATGGGGAATGCTGCCATTGCATCAGGAATCGAATCAAACGCAATAGGCACTCAGACAAATGCATCAGGACTTGGATCAACTGCAATAGGATATCAGACAATCGCATCAGGTGACTATTCAATTGCAATGGGGAATTTAACAACTGCATCACGTGAAAGTTCAACTGCAATGGGATATCAAACAACAGCATCAGGTTACTTTTCAACAAGTATGGGAAGCCAGACAATAGCAAAAGCTTATAACGCATTGAGTATAGGAAATTATAATGATAATACAGATGCCCCAAGCTACTTTATCCCGGCAAACAGTGACAGAATTTTCCAAATTGGTAATGGTTCGTCAGCAAGTGCAAGAAGCAATGCTGTTACGGTATTAAGAAACGGAAATGTTGGCTTAGCAGGTGTTATAGCTCCTTCCAGGCCACTTTCCTTCCCTGCATCGCTTGGCGAAAAAATATTATTGTATCCTGGTGGCGCTGGTGAAGTTGGTATTGGTGTGTATGGCAATGAACTCAGATTACATGCGGATAATCCGGGAGCCAAGGTAAGCTTAGGTACACAAGATCTTTTTGGAGTATTTACAGAAAATGCAAAGGCAGAACGAAACGGTGTCTATGCTTTTTCCATTTTTGGAAGTCTGTGGGTAAATGGCACTACCTACGCAAGTGATGAACGTTTCAAGCAAAACATCAAGCCGATCTCTTCTCCCTTACAAAAACTATTGCAGCTAAAAGGTGTAGAGTATGAAATGAAAGTGAATGAATTTTCAAAAAATCATTTTACTCCTGAAAGGCAGATCGGTTTGATTGCGCAAAATGTAGAAAAAATAATTCCGGAAGCCGTGAATGAAATGGATGGATACAAAGGAGTGGATTATGCCAAGTTGGTTCCACTGCTCATCGAAGGAATAAAAGAACAGCAAAAGCAGTTCGAAACTTCAAGCGAAGAAGTGAAACAATTGAAACTACAAGTAGCTGAATTAAAAAAACTGGTTGAACAACTAATCAAAAAATAAAATATGAAGAAAGGAATTGTATGTCTCCTCATCACATTCAGCTATTTCATTCCTTATGCGCAAAATGTAGGCATTGGCACCAATACACCAAAAGCAAGGTTACATGTAAGTGATAGCAGTGTCGTATTTACAGGTGGTTTAGCGTTTTTGCCAGGCCCTTTCGGAGATCCACCAATAACAGGACCCGGCGTAAGAATGATGTGGTATGCTGATAAAGCAGCTTTTAGAGCAGGAGCGGTTAGCAGCAACTATTGGGATAAGGACAGTATCGGTAATTACTCTTTTGCAACTGGCTTCAACAACAGGGCAACTAACAATTACTCAACAAGCATAGGACGACTAACCATTGCAAGTGGTATTACTTCAACCAGTATGGGATATAGAACGACAGCAAGCGGCGGGATTTCAACCAGCATGGGACAAGAAACAACTGCCAGTGGTGCTTTTTCAACCAGCATGGGAATGAGAACGACAGCTAATGGTCAAGGTTCAGTTAGTATGGGTTTTGAAACAAATGCCTGGGGGGATTATTCAACCACTATGGGATACAAAACAGCCACCGGCGGCGCTTATTCAACCAGTATGGGATACCAAACATACGCAACCGGAAATGCTTCAACCAGTATGGGATCAGGTACAGATACAAGAGCTTTTGCATCGCTTGCCATAGGTACTTACAATGACAATAATAATAATCCGGACCCGGTTTCTCCTGGAAGCTCAGATAGGATTTTCCAAATCGGAAACGGAACAAGCGAAAATGGAAGAAGTAATGCGCTAACCGTTTTAAGAAATGGCAATATCGGTATTGGTACGGTTACTCCTTCAGCGCTACTTTCATTTGCCAATTCATTTGGCACTAAGATCTCTTTATACCAGGGTTATTATGGTGATGTAGGCATAGGTGTGTATGACTATGAACTGCGTTTGCAAAATGGTATGCATGGTGGTAAAGTGAGCATGGGTGTAATTGACACTACAGGCGCCTATGTTGAATCGGCCAGAGCAGTAAACAACGGAACCATTGCCTTTATTGTAAATGGTAGTCTTTTGGTAAATAGTACTCTCTATTCAAGTGATGAGCGTTTTAAACAAAACATTGTAGCTATAGCTTCTCCCTTACAAAAAATACTGCAGATAAATGGTGTAGAATATGAAATGAGAGTCGGCGAGTTTCCTCAAAAACATTTTATCCCCGGTAGACAAATTGGTTTGATTGCTCAGAATGTTGAAAAGATTATCCCGGATGTAGTTCATGAAATGGATGGATACAAAGCATTGGATTATGCCAAACTGGTACCATTACTGATCGAAGGAATAAAAGAACAGCAAAAGGAAATTGATGAATTAAAAAAATGGGTAGAACAACTACTCAAAAAATAAATATGAAAAAGATACCGGCAGCATATTTAAAATCCTGTTTTTAAGGGATAGGTACTGTATATAAACAAATTCATTTTTACGCTTCAAAAAAATGATTGAATAAAAATTTAAAAAATAAAATCATGAGAAATTTGTTGCTGACTTTTCTAATTCTTACGGCATTTGTAAATGCCCGTTCGCAATCAGGTGTGTTAAAAGTGAAGCAGTTTGGATATGTATGCCATCAACAAACAGCTGACGATATTTTAGGAATGGATGGCATAAGCGATGAAGTTATTTTTTTCAATTACTCATTTGTCAGTACAGGCAACAATACCCTTGCCCCTGCAAGAGGTGGTGGGGGGAATTTTATTTATGGTGAAAAAGCAACCTTAATGAAAGATTGGAACATCAGAAAAAAAACCGGTACTGCCAGCATAAACGGTGGCATTAAAACCGGTGACAGGGAATATTTTGATTTCATCAGTTATGTTATTGACCAGGTTATTGGCCCCGATGATGTGGTATGCATTGCCCCTTCAATTTGGGAATATGATAACACTACAGAATATACCCGCCCAAGCATTGAGTTCATCAACAAAACAAAAGCAACTTTAGGGAGCATCTTTTTTCAGCAGCAGGTAAGAAGTCAGCTTGCAGGTCTTAATTATA
The DNA here is from genome assembly GCA_005882315.1 of Bacteroidota bacterium. Classification (NCBI taxonomy): domain Bacteria; kingdom Pseudomonadati; phylum Bacteroidota; species Bacteroidota bacterium. The sequence continues at coordinate 150,163 of VBAR01000002.1, read as the reverse complement.
ATGGAATTGACAATTATAATTTTTTAATTCCAGGCAGGTATATTGATTTAGATAACCAGTATGCAAATGTTTTTAAACCATTTCCAGGCTTGCAACATACCCGCCCAATAGGCATGATGCCAAACAATGAATTTAGTTCACAGGTTATGGTACTCAATAGCAGGCTTGCTGCTTTATTAGCCAATAAGGATTTTGGTTATGGACAGGGTATTGTTCCCATTTTATATAATGATGTTACATTAGGTAATACTGTTAATCATGGCGTTTATTCCATTTTATTAAAAGTTGAATTTACTGCGGATGCAACTAGACCAGCACCACCGCCACCTCCTCCTCCGACCCAACCAACAACCACACAACTACCTGTTACAAACAAAAATGATTTTAGTATAATTAAAACCACCACAACTGCTCAGGCAACTGTTGCAGGCACATGGGTTGGCACATGGGGAAATGGAAACGACAACAGTCCAAACTTTTATTCCTTCAGGCTTAATGCTGATGGCACTATGCAATTGATAGATGCAAAAGGTAATATTACAGCATCGGGTAATTACAGTTTTACTAAAAATCAACTTACCGGATCTTATACTTACACAAATGCAGATACTTATTCATTTGCAGCCACAATAGATGTAAGCAATATAATGAATGGCAGCTGGGGACAGGGAAGTAATTCCACCAATGGTGGCAAATGGACAATGAGAAAAAAATGAAAAAGTATATTCTAACAATATTCATAACAAAACTTGTTTACATTACACAGGGCTTTGCTCAAACTGAAAGCTTTGATGTATTCACCTATCAGTCACCGGCGTTTTTTACTAAAAGCGTACTGCCATCAAGAGTACAGTTTAACCTTACTAATAATGATACTAGCTTTTGTACAATTACATTATATAAAAACCTGCCGGCAAAAGCTGATGTGATGAAAGATATTATAAGCCAGTGGAACGAACAGGTAGTAAAACGTTTGGCTAAAGCAAATAAAAAGCCTTCGCGGATATTGACAGAACAACTTTGGGACGGATGGGTATCAACACTGGCTATTGGCAATTTTTATCAGAACAAAAAGAAATCTGTAGTGATGCTGAACTCATTTCGAAAAGATACACTTACTGCCTGTGTAGTTTTTGCATTTAGCGATAAAAGTTTTAAAGGAGTGGTAGAATCATTTTCAAAAAATCTTCATTTAATACAATAACGATATGAAAAAATATCTTTCCCTGCTTGCATTATTGTTTGCGGCTACAATTGTGTTTGCCCAGCAAGGCAAAAAAACAACTGAGAAAGAAAAGCCTCCTACACAAAAAGAAATGGACGAGATGATGAAAGAAATGCAGAAGGCAATGAATGAAATGAGCCCGGAAGATAAAAAAGCGATGGATAGCATGGGCATTAAAATGCCCGATACAAAGCAGATGAAAAAAAATGTAGTTGGCATCAGTGATCAACAACTCGCTGAAGCATGGGAAGATGAAAACCGGATAGTGCCGAAACGGGATGCAACAAGAATTGCATCAATACCAAAAAATATTACAAGCGACCGGCTTCCTGCTTTTTTAACTGCTTTGCGTAAAGAGATAATGCCATTGCTCGATGCTGATGCAGCAACCGATGCTGATAAACTCTATTCTTATTTAATGGAGAAGACCGTTAAAAAAGAAGATATGAGCAATGTGGCCGCCTACCTGTGGACTTTGGGAAAGGCGCAATTAGCCATTCACCTGGTGAGCCGGGTATGTGTTGAAGCTCCTACCATCAATAACCTGAACAACTATGCTTCTATGTTAAGCATGTTGGGTGCCGGGCATTTAGCAATACCAATACTTGAAAATATCAACAAGCGAATACCAAAAAATCCAATCATACTCAATAACCTGGGGCAGGCCTGGTTTAGCCTTGGTGAAATAGCAAGAGCGGAAAAATATTTGGATAGTGCTATAGCGATTTTCCCCTTTCACCCGCAGGCAAATTTTACAAAAGCCGCTATTCACGTAAGCAAGGGAAACAAGACACAGGCTATAGAAGCCCTAAAGAAATCAATCAAACACACGTACTCAAAAGAAAAAGAAGACAAACTTCGCCAACTGGGTTATAAGCTCACTAAAGAAAATGTAAGTATTCCTTTTAAACCCAGTGCCGACCCGTTGGGATTAAGCAGCTTCAGGCAGCCTGACTATCCAAAATCTGTAAGTGAGTTAAAAATGTTAAAGCCTCAATGGGAAGCTTTTGATGCAGATTGCGATAAAAAAATTGCTGCCCTTCAAAAAGAACTTAAAGAAGCAGAAGTAAAATATGAGCAAAATGTAAAAGCAACGATGACAAAAACCATGCAGGCCATTAACAATGGTGGGATGATTCCTGCTTCGGCTCTGACTCCACTTTATGCTACAAAAGCAGGGCTGGCGTTGGAAGAAGTGGAAAGCCACAATGAAGTAAAGCTGAAAAATCTTGGCAAAAAATTTATTGCATTAGGAACCGATTTGGACCAACTACAAAAGACTCGAAAAAAAGCAGCACCCGAAGCGCCTTGCGAGGCCCACATCAAAGCAGAAGATGAGTATCTAAATAAACATAATACGCTACTACAAGCCTACAACAATGAAGCCTTGCAGTTGTTTAAACATTTGTCCAACGATATGGCTTATTGGTCGCAATACACCAGCACTGACAAAGATCAGTATGAAATCATCAAACTGGGTTTTGTGATTGGCTGGCTGGAGAAGCTTAAAGAATATCGGCCCTTGCTAACAGCAGGAGGATACGAGTTATATTCCGAGTGTGTTGAAAAAAAAGATGGCAAACCATTTAAACTGGCTGAATGGGATTTCAGCACCAACTGTAAGTACAAGGCTGAAATAAATTACATTGTAGTAAAGCAACAAATTAATTGTGGTACCACTACCACTACCTGGGATGCAAAAGGTATAAAATACACCACGACAGATGTGGGTAATGAGTACCTCCGCTCTACATTAATAGTAAGTCCTAAGATTGGCATTGATGGAAATTTCGGGCCGGTAAAAGCAGGCGCTTCGGTGAAAGCAGATGTAACGGTAAACTTTGATAAAGATGGTGTGACAGATTGGAAAACAGTTATAAAAGCAGGCACCGAATTAGGAATAGGAGGAAGTGTTGGCCCTCTAAAAGCAGAAGCAACGATTGGATCCGGTATTGAAATAGAGATTGACCCTTCCGGAGTAACAGACGTAAACATTGTATCAACAGCAAATGCAGAAATTGGTATAGAGGCTCCGAAATCGCCAGGCGATGAAGCAATTGATGAGCAGATCAATCAGGGGGTTGACTTAGTAAATAAAGGACTGGGCAAACTTGACACAAAGGTTGAGATTGGTGTGGAAAGCAGAACAAGCCTTATGAGTGGGCATGGTTCGGTAAGCGGCAGGGGGATATTAAGTGGCGTAAAAATGTCGCAGTGGTAAAATCGCCTGTTTTAAATAGGTAAAAAATGAAAAATGAAATACTCTTTCACAATCGTAATACTATTTATATCACTACAAAGTTTTTCGCAAGAATGTAACAAAGAATTATTGGCGCAAAAACCCGGCATATGGAAAGCGTCACCGAAAGGATCAGAAGGAGGAACTGCTGCAGAGCTGGCAAATGAAAAAAAGACAATCGCCGCTATACACACGTATTGAAAAATATGTTGGGAAAATAAAATTTTAATTATCTAATTGGCTTACCATGAAAAAAATAATTCTCATTATACTCGTAGCTGTCGCTATCACTTCACAAGCACAACCGGTATATATAGACAGAATTGGGTTTAAGCTGGAAAGCATAGCCGACATAGACATCGGCTGGATGGAAATTCGTAAACATACAACACCGCCAAAAGGGAAACAGCTTGGCGATAGGATTTACAGCGCTAAACAAATAGACAATTGCGAAAAGTTTGTAGAATGGATGCAACAATCTTATCTACCCAGGGGATGCTTAGGTAATGCGACTTATTACCAAAACTACATCCCAAAATTCAACAGTAACAATAGCCGATTGGGTAATGCAATAAATATGCATGCGGAAGCACTGCCACTAATGTACGGTGCACAAACAAAAATTCATATGTTTTTGAAGAAAGATGAAAAAGGAAAATTTGTTCCACAAACCGGTCATGGAGAATTTTGGTACATAGAGGCCAACCAATTGCAACAGATCAGCCTACCGGTATCATTTATTTCAAGTACCGAAGAATACTATTTTTTACTACCAGACTTTACCAGCAATTCAAAAGGATATGATGCCGATGACAAAGCTGGAAGTAATTTACTAGGTTTCGCTAACCACAAAAACATTGTAGGATACAAGCATTTTTATATCCCCCCAAAAATAATACTCGACGGCGAGGAGACCTACGTTGTCATTATGACCAAAGACAACAGTGAACTCCCGTTTGAGAAAATAACTATCGGAGAGTTTTTTACACAAGTCGAAAAACAACTCCCGGTTTGGCAAAAAGTAGATCCTACGTCTCCGGAAAATTTTGCACGGGCACAAAAGAACCTTGCAAGGTTAAAAGAAAAATATAAAAATAAGTGGAATGATATTGCTGAATTGCAACTTTCCGCTCAAATCTCTTTTTTTACTTTTGTAAATGCAACAGAAGGATATGATGACATGTTTGACAATAAAGGTCAAACCACTTTCCCGATTTTAAAAGTAAGAAAAACAGCACTAGACCTTTGTAAAAAAGACCAGCCGCAATGGCTTGTGATCCGATGGACTGTGGGAATGACCAACCAGGCGTTTAATTTACACCTGCACGAATCAGTAATGAACAATTTTAATTTTAAATATGCGTATGATTATTTTTTTGATCCAGAGAAAGTAAAAGGTCAACCCTATAAACCACTTCGTTCCCCTACATACAAAGAGGCAGTATTGGCTAGCGAAGGATCGGAAGCAACTAAAAAAAATACAACAGATAAAAACATTTATTTTTTTGAAGATTTTTCTACAACAGCTGTTGGGAAAAAACCAATTGGCTGGCAAAGTACATTAGCACTTGGGACTACCACAGTTGTTACAAAGCTGGATGGAATAGACGGTAACTGGGCCATAATGGCAAACTATATAATAAAACCCACGCAACTTAAAATGCCATTACCTCAGAATTTTACGCTGAGCTATGATATAATAGTTGCTCAAAATTTCACATGGGGCGCCACTGGATTGACCCTCAAATTATCAAAGGAAGTTTCACGAGACAATGCCGAATCTTACCTGGAGCTAAAACTTCGTCCCGGATTTGATGGCAGAGACGGAGAGACAACGCTGGAAACAAAATTTCCCAATCCACCAGGTTATTCAAATGGAACCAAATGGTATGCTGCACCCGGTTTTTCCAACAACAAAAAAAACAACCGGATTACAGTAACCATTAAAAAGAAGGATGAAATGTTGCAGGTATTTATTGATAAAACTAAAATAGCTGAATACGAAAAAGCAATACCTGCGGCTCACTTATTCAATGCAATGTCATTTACCAGTTACAACTCCGGAGAGAATGATAAATACTATATCAGCAATATTAAAATCACTAAAGATTAAATCAACTCTGCCCTATCGGGGCCCGGAAAAAGATGCTAGAAATATCCCTGTTTTACAGGATTGCCCTGAATACCGAATGAAAATACATTTGGCTAATAAAGCATCTTACTATGAAAAAAATATTCTTTTGTGTTCTCTGTCTTAATGTGGTAATAACTTATGCTCAAAAAGAAGCTTTTGATCTTATTACTTACACTCCACCCAAAGCATGGAAAAAACAACCTGCTGAGGGTGCTGTTCAGTTTTCAAAAGAAGATGCAACTAAAGGAACTTACTGCATGATCACTGTTTTTAAAGCAGTGGCTGGTACCGCCAATTCAAAAGAAAATTTTGATATGGCCTGGACATCATTAGTAAAAGAAACAGTAACCGTTTCTACGGCTCCCGAAATGCAACCGGCTGCTACAGAAAATGGATGGGAAGTACAAAGTGGCTATGCACCGTTTGAAAATGACGGCAATAAAGGTGTTGTAGTGTTGGTAACGTCCAGTGGCTTTGAAAAAATGATGAACATCGTTATACTTACAAATACAGATGTATATGAAAAAAACATTACCGCTTTTTTAGAATCAATTGATTTAAAGAAACCGGAAATATCTTCTCCACCCATTGAAAGTAATAACCCTGTTAATACAGCAATTGCCGGAACCTGGGGAAAAGCTGGAAGTGTAAATCCCGCTTACAACGATGCATACGCAACTTCTATAGCAGGCTATACTAAAGACCAGTATACTTTTAATTCAAACGGCTCCTATCATTTTATCTCCAAAACCTTCCGGATGTCATATGATAAAATACTTTTGGTGAAAGAAAGCGGCACTTACCAGGTCAGTGAGAATAATATTACTATCAATCCCCAAACAAGTGTAATTGAAGCATGGAGCAAAAAAGATGGCGTTGATAAATGGGGCAAACTTTTATCAAGCCAAAAAAGAACGATAGAAAAAATTACTTACCAGTTTACCAAACATTATTTTTCAGGTATTCAGCAATGGAACCTTGTATTGCAGGGTGGCAAAACAACACAAAGAGACGGGCCATTCAGCACTAATACAACTTTTACCAATGCGTGGTATTACAGCCCTATCACATCCAACAATCCTCTAATTGAATTACCGGGCGGGCAACAACTAGCAACAGAAGAATTAAAACAGGAAGATAAGATTCAGCAACCGGCCGCAAATGGCTTTGCATTTACCACCACCAACTTTGATGATGGGTGGACAAGTATCGTACAGGAAGATTGGGTGCAGACAACCAAAGGCAATATCAAAGTGCTGATACATTACCCCAATAAAAAAGCAGATGATTATAATCCTGATTTGCTGGGTGGATTAAAAAATGCCTGGAATGTTTTGGTAGCACCTAAGTATAGCAGTGCAACCAATATGGAATTTAAACCGTTGCATAGCTGGCAATCCATTGAATTTGCAGAAGCGGATATGGTGGAAAAAGCCACTGGGAAAAAAGTTCATGTGGCACTATTCAAAAAAAATTACAGCGGCGGCAATGGAAAATTCCTGGAATTTATAACAGCAGATAAAAATGCTTTTGAAAAGGTATTTGGAGCATACATTAATGATGCATCCGCTGACAATTGGGATAAAATAGCCGCTATGGCCAACTATAACAAATTTGCTATAGCAGCTTCTGACCTTAAAGGTAAATGGACAAATAATTTTACAGGGATGACGCAATATGTAAATGCATATACCGGCGCAAGTGCAGGCGCAGACACACATGCGTCCAACCAAAACTTTGAATTTACAGCAGGCAATACCTACAAATGGGACCTTGCTGTAGCAAGTGGCTTTATTGGAAATATTAAATTTCAAGGCGTAAAATCAAGCGGGAAATTTTCTGTCCCTAATAATTGGCAGGTGTATTTTTCAGATATTGAAGGCAAGCCCAAAACTTACAATGCTTTTTTCACCTGTATAAAAGGTGCAAGGATTTTATGGATCGACGATATTGGCTATGGAAAAAAAGAATAAAAACATTTTTATTATTTGAAACTCTATAACCATTAAAATTTAAACCTACTTCTCATGCGTATAATTATTTTCATTTTTTAATCTTTAAAAGCAAACTATGTTTAAGGCAATTTTTTATTCCTCAATACTGGCTTTTTGCATTTTTAGTTCCTGCAACTTTAGTAAAGGTGTAAAGAAAGATTTAAATACCGGCTTATCCGCATCATACAATGGTTTTGGCATTGATGATATTTACCTTGCTTCTGAAGGGCAAAAACTCAACAGCAATACTGTTGCCATGGGTTCTAAAATAAATATTACCGCAACTGGTGTTGAAAATTTTATTGTAAAAGGTGGTAAGGTTTATCCAGGCTGTACTATCATTCTTACTGATAAAGCAGGAAAAGGAATACTCAATCTTCCCGACGCATTTTCTGATATGACAGATGGTACAACAGACGCTGAAGCGAAAACCCTTCAGGCAAGCCTGAACACAGGCGATCCAATGGCTGTAGGCGAAACATATCATCTGAATGTGAGGTTTTTCGACAAGAATAAAAAAGAAAGTGAAATTGTTGCCAATGTCAGCCTGGTGATGAAGTAATGTTTTGTCTTACTTCTTTATAATACCATTGCATCAAATATTGAAACTGATAGTAAAGTCGAGCTTTGGTATCAATTGATCAACTATAAAAAAATAAATATGAAACTTCTTGTAACAATTGTTTTAATGGCTTTCACAGCCAATGGAACACAAGCCCAGCTTTTAAAAAAAGTAAGAGAAAAAGCAGAGCAGAAAGTACTGAAGCAGGCAGATAAAGTTGGTGAAAAGACAGAAGAAGGAGACAAAGAAAAAAAAGAACCTCCAGCACCTGCTGAAACAACGGGAACAGCCGATACAAAAGCAAGCAGTGCTTCAACTGATCTAAAAGTGTATAGCAAATTTGATTTTGTACCAGGCAGCACCATCTTGTATTATGACAATTTTGAAAAAGATAATATTGGCGAAACTCCTTTGGGATGGATCACCAGCAACTCTGCAGAAGTTGTAACGATTGAAGGATTGGAAGGGAAATGGACAAAGATGGCCGCTACGAGTTCAAAACATATTACACGCAATAAAAAACAAAGCTGGGGAAATAATTTCACCATTGAGTTTGATCTACTCATTGTAAAGACCGGTTATGATCCCCGCTTGAGCATTGCACTTATCAATTCAAACGGTAAAATGGTAACAGACGAAACAATTCTCATGGACAATAAACCAGCCTTGCTTTTTGAATCAACTATTGTTCCCGGTAACAAAAGCAGGATCAGTTTAACCACACGGGAAGGAAAAGTAATATCCGATAATATGAGTGCAGAGCTTGCCTATGAAAATACAACACCTGTGCATGTAAGTATATGTGTACAGGGCAAACGTTTCCGTATGTGGTGGAATGAGAAAAAGCTTTATGATCTTTCTGCCATCAATGAAGAATACCTGCCCAACCAGTTTGGTTTTACATTCGGCAGTGTAGGTGGTTCCGATTTTTATGTAAGCAATATCCGGGTGGCAAAAGATGTTCCCGATACCCGTGCAAAATTTGAGCAGGGAAAATTAGTGAGTAACCTATTATTCTATACGGGTACAGCCAACCTTAAACCTGAAAGCCTGGGTTCATTGCTTGATGTAAGTAAAATTTTAAAAGAGCTAACATCACCTGTAAAGATCGTTGGTCATACAGACAGTGATGGTGACGATGCTGCTAATCAAAAATTGTCGTATCAAAGAGCAGAAGCGGTAAAATCAATCCTGGCAAAACAGTATGGTATTAATGAAAGCCTGTTGACAACAGAGGGCCGCGGTGAAACACAGCCCATTGCTGATAATAAAAATGCAGAAGGCAAAGCACAAAACAGGCGAGTTGAATTTATTTTCAAAGCTGAAGCAGATGTTTATATAAAACCAGCGGGCATTAGCGCAGATAATACAAAGCCATCAGCTACCACTAAAACTCCTGCAAGCAATGGTAGTCAGTCAACAAGTGATGCTAATGCTTTAGTGAAATTGCAGAGTAAAATATTGACAGTGAATTTCCCTTTTGCCCAGATTATGAAAACAGGAGAAAACACTTATACTTTTATGGCTGGTAAAGAAGAAGGCAATAGCAAGGAGAATTTCCTTAAAATAGAATTAGAATCCGTGAACATGAGCCTGAAAGCAGAAACATTCAACTTCAAAGAAATAAATCAAAAGAATGCAATGTACGGAACAAAAAAGTTTTCTGAAATAAAAAAGACTGAAGCTATTTTATATTACGGCAACGCAACCACTCCATATATCTATAAATTCTCTCCCATCATAGCCAACGGCCATATGGCTTCGTTTGTAAGCGAATCATTGGAACGGAAATTACCAGCCGTTTCAGCCAGTTGCAAATTTGTAATTGAAAAAGTAGAAGATGGCAAAGCAAGCGGCTATTTTGCTTTTGGTATAATGAATAAAGGTCTGAAGCCAATTACCAAAGGTGATGCTATGACAGAAACTTTCACCGATGGGTTTGCCGGTGAAATGAAATGCACTTTCACAAATGTACCGGTTTATTGATCTACTGATCCACAACCAGTATGCAACGAAATGATGCTGTTGTATTAACTTCGCAGCGATGGAAAAATTTCAATCGCTGCGAATTGTTTTTATGGGCACACCGGAATTTGCTGTTGCCTCATTAGATGCATTGGTAAAGGCTGGTAGTAATATCGTTGGAGTAATAACTGCTCCCGATAAACCAGCGGGGCGTGGTATGAAGATGAATGAAAGTGCCGTAAAAAAATATGCAGTCGAGCATAAATTAAAAATCCTGCAACCAGAAAAATTAAAGAACCCTGAGTTTTTAGCTGAATTAAAATCACTCAATGCAGATCTGCAAATTGTAGTTGCCTTCCGCATGTTGCCTGAAGTAGTTTGGAGTATGCCGCCAATGGGAACTGTTAACCTGCATGGAAGTCTATTGCCACAATACCGCGGAGCAGCACCTATTCACTGGGCAGTGATTAACGGAGAAAAAGAAACCGGCGTCACTACTTTCAAACTGAAACATGAGATTGATACCGGTGATATTCTATTGCAACAAAGTTTCCCGCTAGGTGATGATGAAACCACAGGAGATGTTCATGATGTAATGAAAGAAATCGGTGCAAAAATTTTGGTAGAGACAGTAAAAGGAATAGCAAATGGTACATTAAAAGAAACTCCCCAAAATTCACAACAGGCAACCGAGAACAAGAAGCTTAAACATGCTCCTAAACTAACTACCGAGACCTCTCGTATTAACTGGAGTGATTCTGTTGAAAATGTATATAACCTTATACGTGGACTTAACCCCCATCCCGTTGCATTTACAATAGTGAATGAAAAGATGATGAAAGTGTTCCGTGCAAAAAAAGAGGTCGTATCCCCTGCCAAAATAGAAGGCGATCATGAAACCGATGGAAAAACTTATTTGAAGTTTGCCTGTGCAAACGGGTACATTCATTTATTGGAAATACAGATGGAAGGAAAAAAGAAAATGAGTATTGAAGAATTTCTTCGTGGCTACAGGTCTTGAAGCTCACTTGTGGTGATCTAGTAGTTTACTTTCACAATAAACTTATCTGTTTCAGTAATACCCAGTCCAGAAGCTGCCGCATTACTAATACGAATATCCAGTCCCTTATTCATATTAATGCCTTCCATTTGTCCCAACACCTTTGCATATACTGATTTATTGTTGGTAGGGTTACTGATCTTTATAATTGTTCCAGCCACTACGCCATCGATAAGTAAATAATATTTGCTATCCGTCCAGCCACTGGTAGTTTTAAAGATACCTGATGTAACTGTTTTATCATTTACTGCAGAATGTTGCTTTGCTTGTTGCTCAAAATGCCATTTGAAATATCCTTCCTCACTTGTTTCCATTTTAACAGCAGGAGTGATACCAGTTGTCTTTTGCTGTTGCTTTACTTCTTCCTTTTTTACTATTTCAACAGGCTTGCTTTCTTCATTTTTAATTTCAGGCTGCGCAACTACATCATTTACTTCTTTTACTGGTTGTCTTTTTTCTTCTTTTACGATCTCTTCTTTTTTTACTTCTGCAACCGGAGCCGCGGCTTTCATTTCTTTTGAAACCAGGTAGCCAACCACAAGTGTTGTTCCGAAGTTTACATTATCATTACTAAGATTGTTCCAGTCACGAAGATTTTCCATCAGCACTTTGTTATGGATAGTGCTTACCCGCATCAGCCCTTCCTTCTCTCCCACTTTATAATGAACTGGAACACCTGCATTTGTTTTCTGATTGAAGTTGGTATCCGTCAGTGGTATTTTTATCAACTGACCCAATACAAGCCCTTTATTAAAATCTATTCCATTAAAATTAGCAATATGACGAGGGTGAACATTATATAATCTTCCCAACGGGAAAAGGCCTTCTTTCGGCATTACTTTATGTTCAATATAAAGTCCTTTATCTCCATTTTTCACCCATAACTCACCGGGCTGTGCCAACATAAAAAGTGGCAGTGAAATAAAGCCCAGCAATGACAAAATCCTTTTCATACACTAAAATTTGGCCTACAAAGATGAGGCATTTTCACTTGTATTCAATCAATTATCTTTTAGTATCCGTAACTCCATCGGGTAATAATTATTTAACCTGTTCTGTAAGACCTTCACCCAGCCTAATGGATGATTATTAAAGCAAATAAGTTGCCAGCCTGGTTGGCTTTTTTCCACATCTATATCTTTTTTCTGTAAGTAACGTATAGCCTGCTCCCTGTTCAATTCTATTTTCATTACTGAGTCCGCAAGCAACCTGCTCATAGCTAATGAATGTGCAGGCACCAGTTTAGCTTTCATGAGTTCGCCAAGCTTTACACCAAAATAAGCTACCCTCATATTTGAATATAGCAGATTAATATCTGGTTGAAAGTCTTTATTGATCATATAGATGCCATCAAACCCATGTACAAATAATTTATCTCCACTATTTGTTAACCATGGCTTCACCAATTCAGTTTGAGGTGCTGAAATTTCATTTAGCCTTTTTGTAACTCTTGTTTTATGATCATCCTCGTGGTGCACTTTTTTAAAAACAGTAATAAAAAAACCTTCCCCTTTTACTTTATCCGGCCAAAAACGAAAACTATTATCCGTTTTTGTTATACCCCAGTTTTCCGAAATAAGCAATTGACAATTTGCAGCTAAAAACTTCTCATTCATCCATTTTACAATATCCTCATCCTCTTCTTTTGAATAGGAACAGGTGGAATAAACGAGTATACCATCTTCTTTTAATGATGGCCAAACATCTGCCAATATTCTTTGCTGTCGCTGGCTGCAAAGCGCTACATTATTTTCACTCCAGTGTTCAATTGCATCTGGTTCTTTTCTAAACAAACCACTCCCGCTGCAAGGAGCATCTACAACAATCACATCAAAATAGTTTTCCAGCTTTGCAAAATCCTTCGGATCATTATTTGTAACCACTACATTCTCACAACCCCATTTAATAATATTATCTTTTAAAATATTACACCGGCTTTTTATCACTTCATTACTTACCAGTAAGCTACCAGGTGAGATCAAAGACTGAATATGTGTTGATTTTCCACCCGGTGCAGCACATAGATCCAAAACCCTGAGCGGTTTTGAGAGATCAACAGTTTGCTTTAATGCCTGCTCAAGGAACATACTGCTTGCTTCCTGTACATAATAACAACCGGCATGAAAAAGCGGATCAAAAGTAAAGGAAGGACGTTCCTTCAGGTAGTAGCCTTGTTCTGTCCAGGGAATTTTATTTTCAATTGGCAACCTGCCTGCCGGCAGGCAAGGTTGATGATTGCCTATCGGAGATTTAGAAGGGTTAAGCCTTATCGAAGTTATTTGTTCACCCGATACATGCAGTTTTTCAAAAGTTGTTTGGTCAAACCCTTTTGTACCTTTTAATGAATCCAGAAATACTGATGGCAGTTGCATTAAATGAAGTTAAATAATTCGCATCCACCGGGTACCTTATCATTTTTGTTTTACCACCCAGGCTGTATCAGTATGGAGCTGTGTAGAACCAGGCGTCACAATTTCATATACATAATAATCCGGGGTGCCTGACATGATACGCACTTTATAAGGTGGCGGATCATTTGTTTCCATTATAATGTTGTTCTTTGCGGACGAATCTTTTACCGTTTTTTTAGATCTAAAAGTTTTTTTCAATTCATATTCACAGGGCCCGGTCCATGTTATCTGGGCTCCAAAAAGAGTATCCGAATTCCTGTCATATTCCGTTTGTACCATTGTTTGCCGATCAATTTCAATCACTGTATTTCTAGGCTTATAATTAATAATATACTTACCTGTTTTATATATTTCGCAATTAAGAGATACTGTTGTGGCTGGTTTTGTTTTACAACCATGCAGAATAATAAACAGAATAAAGCAACCAAATATATTCCTCATAGTAATTTATTAAACTTATAAATTCTTTATTTCACCGATCAGGTCCTGCAATACTTTTTTAGCATCACCAAAAAGCATAGAAGTTTTTTTCTGAAAGAACAGATCATTTTCAATGCCTGCATAGCCGGGCTTCATGCTTCGCTTATTTACAATTACATTCTTCGCCAGTTCCACATCCAGTATCGGCATTCCATAAATTGGTGATGCCGGATCTGTTTTCGCAGCCGGGTTCACCACATCGTTAGCTCCTAATACCAGCACCACATCTGTTGAGGGAAATTCTTCATTGGCTTCTTCCATTTCTTTCAACAAATCATAGCTCACATCGGCTTCGGCCAGCAACACATTCATATGACCTGGCATACGACCTGCAACCGGGTGTATTGCATATTTTACATCAACACCTTTATCAGTCAATATTTTTTCAAGGTCATGACAAGCATGCTGTGCCTGTGCAACAGCCAATCCATAACCGGGAACAATAATTACTCTATTCGCATAAGTCATCAGTACCGCTGTATCACTCAATGTAATTTCTTTATAGGCACCTTGCTCTTTTTTTACACCCGATGCAGCAGCGGCGCCACCACCACCAAATGAACCGATCAAAACATTGGCCAATGAGCGGTTCATTGCTTTACACATCAACATCGTAAGCAAAGTACCTGCAGCCCCGACAAGAATACCTCCGGTAAGCATTACTTTATTATCATACAAAAAACCACCGCATGCGGCAGCTACTCCTGTAAAAGAATTTAATAAAGAAATTACAACCGGCATATCAGCCCCACCGATCGGCAACACAAATAATATCCCGTACACAAATGCAAAAAAACCAATAAGAAAAAATGGGAGTAATAAGCCGCCAATCGTAGAACGGTAAGCAATTACTGTTAATACGATGATGACAATAAACAGAGCAATATTTATAATATGCTGCCCCTTAAATGAAAAATCTTTAACTCTTCCATTCAGCTTGCCCCAGGCAATAATACTTCCGGTATAAGAAACTGTTCCGATAATTGCGCCTGCAGCAATAGTTATAAAATAACCTGCTGGTGCAAACTCAGAAAATGGTGTTGATGAAGCACCTTCATTAGCTTTATAAATATGATAGAACTCGGCTGCAGATATCAATGCAGCACAGGCGCCACCCATACCATTAAACAAACTCACCATTTCCGGCATGGCTGTCATCTTTACCTTTTTCGCCATCAGTGTTCCCATAACAGTACCAATGATAATGCCGGCAAATATCCAAACATAATTATGCAACCGGCTGCCTGTTTCGTCACGATACAAAAAAATAGTTCCGAATATAGCGATGGTCATACCGCCTGCTGCAATAAGATTTCCTCTGCGGGCAGAAGCAGGATTGGAAAGCATCTTCAAACCGAGAATAAAAGTAACCGAAGCGATCAGATAGCAAACTGTAAGTATATTAAGTTCCATAAATAAGCCCCTCTAAATCTCCCCTAAAGGGAAGACTTGCCACTCACGGCCCTAAAAGCAGTAAGTGAACAATTGATTTAAATATTTTTTTAAGAACTAGTTTCAAATTAAAAAAAGAATCTCCGACCTAAGTTCCCCTTTAGGGGACAGGGGTATCATTTCTTTTTCTTAAACATTTCCAACATCCTGTCTGTAACAACAAACCCGCCTACAACATTTAATGTTCCCAGCACTACGGCTAAAAATCCCATTACTAATGCTAAATAATTATCACTCTCTGCTTTTCCCATTACAATAATAGCCCCGATAATTACTACACCATGAATTGCATTAGCACCACTCATTAGCGGAGTATGCAATACACTTGGCACACGACCAATCACTTCTATACCTACAAAAATCATCAGGATCACGATATAGATCGTTTGCTGATGTTCGGTTATCCAGTTTAAAAATGTGTTCATACTATTCGCAATTTTTTAATTATCAATTTTTCACTCTCTCATTCGTCACTTCTCCTCCATGCGTAATGCAGGTACCTTTTACAAGATCATCTTCCCAGTTAAGATTCAGTTCTCCTTCCTTAGTTGTTATCAATGCAAGAAAGTTCAGGATATTTTTTCCATACAATTTACTTGCATCGGATGGCATAGTGCTTTGCAAACTGCTATTACCAACAATGCTTACACCATTGTGCATAACAGTCTCATTATTTTTTGTGAATGGTGTATTACCACCCGTTGATGCTGCAATATCAATGATCACACTTCCTTTGCGCATTCCTTTCATCATTTCTTCTGTTATCAATATCGGGGCCTTTTTACCGGGTATCTGTGCAGTGGTAATAACAATATCTGCCTTCGCAATACTCTCTGCTATTCGTTGCTGTTGTTTCTGTTTATATTCTTCTGATTGTTCAACAGCATAACCTCCTGCCTTACTTGCATCCGCTGCTCCTTCCACTTCAATGAATTTTCCACCGAGGCTCAATACTTCTTCCTTCACTGCAGGTCTTGTATCAAATACTTCTACTACCGCACCCAATCTTCTTCCAGTTGCAATTGCCTGCAAGCCTGCAACACCTGCACCTAGAATCAGAATTTTTGCCGGTGCAATACTTCCTGCTGCTGTCATGAACATAGGAAAATACCTGCTGTATAAATTAGCAGCAGTCAACACAGCTTTATAACCCGCAATATTTGCTTGTGAACTTAATACATCCATTGCCTGGGCACGGGTAGTACGAGGTAGCATATCCATGGAAAAACATGTGACACTTTCTGAAGCCCATTGTTTCATCAGGTCTTTATTAAACAATGGAAAAAAAGTACCAATAAGAATTTTAGACTTCACGTTATCAGGTGCATGAATACTCAGCAAAATTTCAGAAGACTGAATAACCTCTTCACGGCTCTTGATCTGTGCCCCGGCTTTTATATAATCATCATCACCGGCAAATGCAGTTTCGCCTGCTCCTGCCTCAACAATAACTGTAATATTTTTTTTGATTAAAACGCCTACTGCTTCGGGCAGCAAAGAGACCCTGGATTCATGTGAAGGCTCTTTCAAAACTCCTATCGTCATAGTTAATTCATGCTATAAATGGTGAGAAAATCGGACGGCCGAAGGTATTGATTTTTTGCTTCCGGCGGGTGGTAATTGCTCAAAAACGGATCGCAAAATGCTGTTTTTCCTTTATCTCCTTCCTGAAAAATACCAGCCCGATAAAAAACAGGTCGATGGTGCAGGTTACTGATTCATTTCCTTTGATTTTCTCCCATGCCGTTTCCATTTCATTGCTCCAGTGAATATCATCAAAAACAAGAATGCTATCGTTATGTGAACGGGACAAAAATTCGATGAAGTACTTTAGTGTTGGTTCCAATTGATGGTTTCCATCAATAAATGCAAGATCAACCCGATCAAATCCCAAATCTTTTTTTGTGAGCCATTCATCAAAAGGCTCATTAAATGATTGGATATTGTTTAACCCAAGTATTTCAAAATTCTTAGCAGCTAAGGAAGCAACAGCGGATGAACCCTCTACTGTTGCTATATGACCATCAGTACCAGTTGCCAGGGAAAGATAAGAACTGGTAATGCCTAACGAAGTACCCAACTCTACAATGCTTTTACATTTATAATATTTGCATAACTTGTATAAGAGTTGAGCAAATTTCGGCGATTTCAGTGCATGTTTTGCAATTGATGAGACAGCTCTTCGTTTATATTTCGCAACTCTTGAGCCTGCACCCAGGTCTTCTATCTCAATAATTTCATGATTATTTAGTAATTCCTTTCTTAGTTTTTCTACCGCATTGTAATCTGCATATTTCGTTTTATCATTTAAAACTTTTGTAATAAACTCAAAAACAAATGGCGAATGCATACCATGTCCCTTACCATTTGATGCAGTAAAATAGTAGTTGAGATATTTAAGTGCTAATTGAAAAGAGGAATACATGATTCATGTCTGGAATAATTATTAATCATTAATTAATAATTATTAATTACTAAATATCCGTTCCCATGTCTGAAACGAATGTGGGTAAGAATTTTTATCATCTCCTTCAAAATCTTTCTGGTTCAACAGTTTCCATTCCTGCGGATCGATCTCAGGAAAAAAAGTATCCGCATCTACTGCCTCCATTTTTACTCTTGTAAGATAAATACGATTGGCTTTTTCCCAGGCCATTTTATAAATTTCACCGCCACCAATTACAAAAATCTCTTTTACATCCATTTCATTAGCCAGTAGCAATGCATCACTCAGACTTTGAGCGGCCACTGCCCCTTCGGGATTATATCCCTTTTGTCTTGTAATAACAATATTCTTTCTTCCCGCAAGCGGTTTGCCCATGCTTTCAAAAGTCTTGCGCCCCATTATCACTGGCATTGCCCAGGTAGTATTTTTAAAATGTTTCAGGTCATTTGGCAAATGCCAGGGCATCTTACCACCTTTTCCGATAGCATTATTAGTAGAAGCCGCAACGATGAGAGAAATAGTCATACCCCCCATGAAAAGGTTTTTAAGTTGTAATTTCTTCAGCCCCCTAAAGGGGAATAAAGAAAAATCTTTTTTATTTGCAGCAAAAGTAATAGTTAATCTCTCTGCTTTCAGGTGTTCTCAAAAAATTAAGATTACTATGATCTAAGTCTCCCCTTTAGGGGGACAGGGGGTTAAACCGCCACAGGTGCTTTTATCGCAGGATGACACTGATAGTTTTCCAAAATGAAATCTTCAAATTTAAAATTGAAAATATTTTTAACCCCAGGATTCAATTTCATTATTGGTAAAGGGAATGGTTGACGGCTCAATTGAAGATTTACCTGCTCCATATGATTGCTGTAAATATGTACATCACCAAATGTATGTACAAAATCTCCCGGTTCAAGGTCACATACCTGTGCGATCATTAGTGTAAGTAATGCATAGGAAGCAATATTAAATGGCACACCTAAAAATACATCTGCGCTACGCTGGTATAACTGGCAACTTAGTTTTCCATTTGCAACATAAAACTGGAACAGCGTATGACAAGGCATCAAGGCCATCTTTGGTAATTCGCCAACATTCCATGCACTAATGATCAGGCGGCGGCTGTCAGGATTCTTTTTTACCTGGGCAATTAAATCGCTAACCTGGTCTATCACTACACCATCTTTTCCTTCCCAACTGCGCCATTGCTTACCATATACAGGACCCAGCTCACCATTTGTATCCGCCCATTCATCCCAGATTTTTACATTATTTTCTTTGAGGTACGCAATATTTGTTTCCCCTTTTAAAAACCAAAGGAGCTCATGAATAATGCTCTTCATATGCACTTTCTTAGTGGTAACAAGCGGAAATCCCTTTTGCAAATCAAACCGCATCTGGTACCCAAAAACGCTTTTAGTTCCGGTACCTGTCCGGTCAGTTTTTTCAGTACCACTATCCAATATATGCCTGAGTAAATCGAGGTATTGTTGCATGGATGCAAGATACGAAAATGAGTAGTGGCATTTAACTGCTAGAAGACCAGTGTGGGGAAGCTGTGAATTGATGATGATTAACAGACTTTAATCATGCTCCTATAAGAAGATGCGGTTCATTTTCTTTCTCCGTCTCTTCAACAGAAGACTTTAATTCCTGGTAAAACCTAGTCAACAACCGCCTGTTATGGCGTACCTGTTCCTGTAAATGTTCATTTTTTTGTTTCTCCTCTGACAGGTCACGGTTCAAAGAAGAAATAAATTCATGGTCATTGGTAATTGCAGTTTTGTACTGATCATTTTCCCGTAATATCTCATTATATGAATTCTCAACAGCTATTAATTGTTCATTTTTTGCATGAATATCTTCTCTTAACTGACGAAGCTCATTTTCTTTAGTGTCCAGCTCAAGCCTTAATTGACCAATCTCATTTTCTTTCAGCTCCAGAACATTTGCAGTATTAATTATTTTTTTTCCGGCTTCGTGAAATTCGAATTGCGATTGGCTCAATTCCTCAGAAACAGAATTCATCCTTTGTTCAAGCACTTTATTTGCTTTTATTCGCTGCTCTAATTGATTTTGAACAAAATTTAACTGCTCACGGCTTTCACCAAGCAAATCATTTAAATGCACTTGTTCCTCAACGATGATCTTTAATCGGCTTATTTCTTCTTTTTGTTCGTTCAATAAATTTTCTTTTGATGCTATATCAATTACTTCCGCCGACGGAATTCCGTTAGCTGTAGCACGCAGGTTTTGAATTTCGTTTTCTTTTTCAGTCAGCATCTCACGCAGATAATGGGCTTCATTGGCCACCGGAGGTGGCATTGTTTCCAGCATATCGATCTTACTCTGCATTTCGGTTATTTGCTTTTCGTATGCTATCATTTTTTCTTCGATGTTTTCCATAATTTTTTCGCTTTTTTCATTTGAACGATAATCGGTTGTTGCAACATTTCGAATACTCTGTAAGTAATCATGCTTCAGTAGTACCTGCTTTGCCCTAAAACCTGATAACTGTTTCCTGATTTTTTTTATAGCATTTTTTCTTTCTCTCGCTGTCAATGGCGGAAGTAATGAAGATTGTGGTGGCTGATCATATTGATCAGTTAACTCCTTTAGATTTTTCTTTCTGCGCTTGCCCCAATAATGCATCCCTGTAATGCTGGCAAATGATACAAGGATAGCTGGCAGGCCAAGCCCAAGAAAGGAGATCGCAAAGTCTTTTAATACAGACAATTCCCCCCAAGACAGTATCACAGTAAATTTTTTAGGTAGAGTGTTTACAAAATATCCAAAGCCCCGCTTATGCTAAAGAAGATGAAATAAAACTTGTATGATTAATAATCTCAAGAATAATACCAAAGCTTGTTAATATAGGTAGAGAAGAAGAAATAATTTAAACAAAAGAATTTTGTTTATGCTATTTAGTATTTGATTTGGAAAATTAATTATCCTTTTCTTCTTCGCATTTCTTTTTCAATCAATCCGAGTTCCCTTCCGGTTTGTCCTGCTACCGAACTATTTTCCTGGGCACGGCGCATAAGGTAAGGCACTACATCTTTTATCGGGCCGAATGGAAGATACTTGCTTACACTGCAGCCTGCATGTGCAAGATTGAACGTGATATTATCACTCATACCATAGAGCTGACTCCAATGAATATGCGGATGTTTCAGTGGTAAACCTTTTTTCTGGAGCAATTGTACTGCAAGCAGGTTGCTGTATTCATTATGCGAAGCTACTATCAGGCCGATATTGTTAATATGTTCAATGCAAAACTCAACACAGGCGTTAAAATCCGTGTCGGTTGATTCTTTATCCTGTTGTATCGGTGAAGTGTAACCCATTTCAGCAGCTCTTAATCTTTCTTTTTCCATATAAGCACCGCGGACAAGTTTGGCACCGAGTATAAATTTTTTTTCAACGGCGGCTTCGTATGAGTCCTTTAAAAATTGTAAGCGGTCGTGGCGATACAACTGCAACGTATTGTACACAACAGATTTTTCTTTATTGAATTTAGCCATCATCAGGATGGTCAATGCATCCACCGGATCCTGTATCCATGTTTCTTCCGCATCTATCAGCACACCTACATTTTTTCCGGCAGCTATCTCACTTATCCGCATCAGCCTGTCTACTACACGTTGCCATTCTTCCTTTTCTTCACCGGGTAAATTATCAATGGCCTGCTGGTAGCGTTTCATTAAACTCCCCTGCCCCACATGCATACTGGCATCTAATTTTTCCAATAACCCAAACCTTGAGAGGCCTGTCACTTTTATACTCATGAAGGGAATATTTTTTTGCGTAGCCGCATAATTTATTACCCGTATAAATTCATCAGTTGATTGCTCAAACCCCGGCTCGCCATTATGGCCGCCTTCTACACCATAATCCAGGATCACATTTACGCCATACTTCTCCAGCTTATCTGCAACCTTTGCCGTTTCATCAAGTGTTTCGCCTCCTACAAACTGCTCAAATAATGTAGCACGGATAACTGTTTTTGTAAATGGTAAATGCCATTTGATAGCGAATGGAGTTATTTTAAGGCCAAGATTTAGCAACCACGGTTTGCCCATAGAAGAAAAAAGGAAATGGGCCCTTTTTAATTCTTTGGTTGACTTATACTGAAATGCAAATTCTGTGTTATCAAAAGAAATAACAGGCTGAGGATTCATAACTGGCAAATTAAGCAGGGCAAAAGTAGTGGTTGGGTAGCAGAAAATAAATTTGATTCTTATCAGCAGCAAAGCTGATCAAATACATGAGCGGATACGTCTATCTTTGCGAAAATCAAAAGAATGGACCCGAAGAAAGCTTCAGAAAGTTTGGTCATTATGACGGAACTCGTTTTACCCAATGATACTAATACATTCAGTAACCTGATGGGTGGCCGGCTCATGTATTGGATGGATATTGCTTCCGCTTTGGCGGCCATGAAACATTGTAATGCCCCGGTGGTAACTGCCAGCGTAGATAATATTTCTTTTGAAGCACCTATCAAACTTGGTAACGTAGTACATATTGAAGCAAAAGTTTCCCGTTCATTCAATTCATCTATGGAAGTGCATATGAAAGTATGGGGTGAAGATCCGCTCCAAAAATTCAGGTATAAAAGTAATGAAGCTTATTACACATTTGTTTCTTTAGATCCCAATGGTAAACCCCGCAGGGTGCCTGAATTGATCTCCGAAACAGAAGAAGAGAAAAAATTATTTGAAAGTGCATTAAGAAGAAGACAAATACGCCTGATCCTCGGTGGAAAAATGAAACCGGAGGAAGCTACAGAACTGAAAGCTCTCTTTGCAAGAGATTAATCAATAATTATTATTGTTCAGTTTTAGCTAACATGATGTCCTCCTTTCATCATGTATTCCTTGCTTTGTTCAATAGCATCCATCACCTGTTTTAAAATCTCTTCGGCGGGTGCATCATAGTCTATCTGCAGTGGCTCTTTAAATCTTACCGAAAGTTGAGTGCCTTTCTTTTTAAACTTCAATCCCTTTTTATTAAATGCCCGCCAGAAACCACCGATCACTACCGGTACTACAATTGGTTTTACTTGTTTGATGATAAGTGCAGTTCCTTTCCTGCCGGGTGCAAAGGGTTTTGTAGTTCCCTGCGGAAAAGTAATGACCCAGTTATTTTCGAGTGCAGTAAATATTTTTCTTGTATCAGATGCATCTAAACCTTTGCGCTGTACTTTACTGTCTTTATTCCAGGTACGCTTTACAGTAATACCTCCTGCGAGTAAAAAAAGGCGGCTTATAAAACTACCTTTCATGGTTTCTTCAGCAGCCACATAGTTCACCCGTGTAAATGGATTCAATAAATAATATGGTAAACCCAACCTGTTTTCTTTTCCCCATTTTACAGCACTGAAAATTTGCAAGAAGGTGATCACATCCGCAAAATAGGTCTGGTGATTACTAACAAATAATACTTTTTTCCGGGGAAGGTTTTTTATATGCTCAGTACCTGAAATTGTCAACTTGTTCACCCACATCAGTCCGGGATAAGAAGCCATACCGACAATAAAGTAAACAAGCTTGCGAACCAGTTTAAAATTTTTCAATCGTTCAATAAAGGATGCCATGTGTATAATTACAATCCAATTTATGGATTTGTTCAGACATAGGGAATTGAAATTATTATTTGTTTGCCTGAAAAATAAAATGAAAAAAGTTCGGAAATTTTACCCTACTATGATTATAAAAAGTGTTATCTTCTCAAAGATAAAAGTGCACAAGCACTAAATAAAGCCACCTCTAAATTTAAATATATGAAATCGGTAATTGTTACAGGTACCAGTAAAGGCATTGGCCTTGATACAGCTCTTGCATTCGGACGGGCAGGTTATAAAGTTTTTGCAACGATGCGTAATCCTGAAGCCGCTCCAGCATTGAAACAAAAAGTAAAAGACGAATCATTACCTGTAACTATTTTAACGATGGATGTTGATTCCGATGAATCAGTAAAGCAGTGTATGGACACGATTTACAAAGAGGTTGGAATAATAGATGTATTGGTAAACAATGCAGGAATTGAACGGAATGGATCAATTGAAGAACTGCCAATGGAAGATTTTAAAGCGGTAATGGAAACAAATTATTTTGGCGTACTGCGTTGTATAAAAGCTGTATTACCGCAAATGCGTATCAGTCGTAATGGCTGTATTATAAATATTACTTCTGTTGCAGGGAAAATAGCTAGCACGCCGTTGGGGCCTTATTCAGCTAGCAAGTTTGCATTAGAAGCCATTAGTGAGGCACTTGCACAGGAGGTAAAACCTTTTAATATCCGAGTGGCAATTGTTGAACCGGGTATCATTGATACACAAATGGCAAGGGATATTAAAAAAGGTGGTGACTCAATTTATCCACAGGTAAAACGGTTTGGTGGTTTGTTTGCAGCATCGCTTAAAACACCAACCAATGCAACACTGGTAGCAGATAAAATTTTAGAAATAGCTAATAGTGACAGCTGGCAACTTCGCCATCCTGTTGGGCCAGATTCGATTCCTTTCCTCGGCTGGCGGGCATCTATGACAGATGAACAATGGACAGACTGGAATGCAGCTACTGATGAAGAATGGTACAATGCTGTACAAACCAGTTTTGGTTTGGATGCAAGAATGGTTTGACAAACCGCTTCATATGTAGCTGTTCTGTGTAGGGAAAATTACTAAGATACACACCCCTATTGATGTGTTAACAATACTTTACGGCCTTTTTGCTTTTAAATAAGCTGATAATTTCAGACTTTGTATCAGCAAATTTTTCGTATCCGTACTTAAAAATTGGTTAACATAAAAACCACCCCTATGACAACATCTATACTTAAAAATTTATTCTTCGTTTTAGTTCTCACGGCCTGTTCTTCATCAAAGAACAGTAATCAAACAGTAACAGACAACCCAATTGCCAATGAAGCATTGGCGCAGCCTGAAATAGCTTTGGATCAAAAGCCACAGTCCATGATGGATCTTCCGAAAACACAGGATGGAGGTTTTGTGCTGAAGCCCGGTTTTTATGAAGCAGAGTTTAAAACTTATTGCCTGCAACCCGGCACACCCGACCCCAGAGAAGGTGATGCTTATTTGCAGGGACAGGTAACCGGTTACCGGAAAGAGATCGTAGAATCCATATTGCTGAATTCAAGAGACAAAAATGATATTGAACAAAGAAATATCCAATTATTGCTTTGGTCAACAGTGAGTGGTTCTGATTATAATAAACTTTCCAGTTCAGTGAAAATGGATGCCGCCAGGTTATTAACTCCTAAACAAATTTTTGAATTGAAAGGTGGTGTGATGGGTGTGATAAAAAATGTTTCCCAAACAACAGGCATTTTAAATGCCAACAGTGATATGAAAAGATTATTTGAAACAAGTATCGATTCTTATGATGCTTATGAAAGAATAGCGGTTCGAAGTGAACAATCGAAGGTGACAAAGAAAGGAGTGAAATATGACCAATGGTATAAGCAGAAAGAAAACTATTATATCCGCTACTTCCCCGTGAGTTATAAAAAAGTAAGAATACAGATCTATGTACCCGATAGTTTATTGGACGCAGGAAACAAACTGAATAATGAGTATGTAGTATTTGATCCTACCGGTCAGCAAGCTATTCCTGCTTTTACCAATGCACAACGACTCGGCATCGGCGCACCTGCTGTTGATGTAATAAGAGCCGTTATTAAAGTAAATAAACAAACTCCCACGCCAAAGAAAGGACCTGAAAAACCAAACACACCGAAGAATCCAAAGACGGGAGTTTAAATAAACTAAATAGGCTTTACTGATTGTATTTGCGAAAGTTTTAAAACTTTCGCTTTTTTATTAAATCTCTGAAAAGGAAAGGTTTAAAAAATTGTTTTCTGTCGAAAGCCCAAAAACTTTCGCATATTTTTGAGTTATGCGTCAGCGGGTAGTACCTTAATCCTATAACGGAAACGAAATGGAATATACACCATTTTAAAAGACATAAATTAACGACATGAAAAGAATAGTATTTTCTATAATTGTTGGTTTTGCATCAGTTACAGCTTTTGCTCAAAGTACATCTGAAGCCCCTATTCAAAATATTTCTACGGATAGTACTGTTGTGTATAGACTCTTTGCTACACGAAATATGTATACATTTATCAAATTGAATACAAGAAATGGACAAATGTGGCAAGTTCAATGGGGTACAGAAAGCAAATATCAGTACGAGACTACACTATCGGACATTTCTCGGGTAACTAAAGATGAAGAGAGGAATGGTAGATTTTTTCTCTATCCAACAACCAACATATACACTTTCATTCTGCTCGATCAAATAAACGGAAGAGTGTGGCAAGTTCAATGGTCAACTAAAGTTAATGAAAGGATCGTTGACCGAATATATTAAAAGAATAATGACATGGTCTAGAAAATAAAGACTTTGCATCAAAATCGCCGAACGCATAACACTGCATTGGCGGCAATTGTACAGCGACACCCTGACTTCAACCTTCCCCACATTTTTTCTTTAAAAAAATAAATTTGCGAAACCGAATGGCTGCACGTATATTTGCAACCGATTGGCTTCGCAATCAAAAAAATTAAACAAAATGAGACGAGACATTTTCCAGGCAATAGCTGACCCGACAAGGCGGGCAATTATTACTTTAATTGCATTACAGGCAATGACACCGAACGCCATTGCTGACAATTTCCACACGACCAGGCAATCTGTTTCCAAACACCTTCGTATACTCACGGAATGCGAACTGGTAAAACAGGAACAACAAGGCAGGGAAATTTATTATTCACTTGAAATTGAAAAAATGAAAGAGATCGATAAATGGATAGAACAATTCAGGAAGATCTGGGAAACCAGGTTCAATGAACTTGACAAATTATTATCAACAATGAAAAAACAAAAAAAATGACAAACAGTTTGCTATTTGATTTTACCGTTGACAAAGCATCCAAAACGGTACACATAAAAAGGGAATTCAATGCTGAACTTTCATTGGTATGGGATGCTTTTACCAAAGCAGAATTGATCGACCAATGGATTGCACCAAAACCCATGATCGCAAAGACAAAATACCAGGATTTTAAAGTGGGTGGCAAAAGATTTTATGCCATGATAAGCCCCGAAGGGCAAGAACGTTGGGCACTCCAGGAATACACTTCCATTACTCCAAAGACGAACTTTAAAATGTATAATGTTTTTACTGATAAGGATGAAAAACCTGAATTGCATGGTTCTGAATGGGACCATAATTTCAGTGAAGAAAATGGAACCACCCTAGTGAACATTATCATTTACAATGAATCCCTTGAAAGGTTAGAGAGGATATTGGAAGGCTTTACACAGGGAATGAAAATGTCGTTGAGCAACCTGGAAAACTTATTGACAACTTTATCTAAAAAATGATTTTCTCCTGGAAAGTCTTTGGATAAAATTTTAAGAAAGTAAACAATTTAACAATCTAAAAAATAAAATTATGGCACTTATCAATCCTCACGTAAACTTCAACGGAAACGCCGAAGAAGCATTTACCTTTTACAAATCAGTATTTGGCGGAGAGTTTGCAAAGATCATTCGTTTCAAAGACCTGGCAGGTCCTGAATTCCCGATTGCGAAAAAAGAAGAGAATAAAATTATGCATATTGCTTTGCCTATTGGTAAAAATAGTATGCTGATGGCAAATGATGTTCCGGAAATTATGGGAAAAACAAACGAAAATGAGAACAGAAGCAAAATTGTAATAACTGCAGAAAGTAAAGAAGAAGCAGACAAATTATTTAATGGGCTTTCAGTGGGAGGACAAATAGAAGGGCCTATTGGTGATGGTCCCTGGGGTACATATTTTGGTTGTTTTAGAGACAAATACGGTATTGAATGGATTGTTGAATTTGCCCAAAACTAAAGGACAAGTAATTGCAGTTTTGTATTATCAATAAATTAAAATTTAAACAGTGTTATGAAAAATTTATTCAAAACACATAATCCTCATAGAGCAATACTACTAATTGCAATTATGTTTATTGCGTCTTCATCAATCGGACAAAAGATCAAACCTTCCAACAGTGGTTACGCACCTGTTAATGGCATTAAAGTTTACTACGAAGTATACCTGCCTGCCGGACAGGCAGGTGGTGAGGGCAGGCCTTTAGTTTTACTACATGGCGCTTTTTATACAATTGATATGAACTGGGCAGAATTGATACCTGAGCTATCAAAGAGCAGGAAAGTAATTGCAATTGAAATGCAGGGACATGGGCATTCGCCGTTTTCAGATAGAAAATTATCGATCACAACTTTAGCAAGTGATGTAGAAAAGGTGATGGATTACCTGAAAATAGACAGTGCTGATGTAGCAGGATATAGTATGGGGGGCTCAGTGGCTTACCAGTTTGCTGTACAAAGCCCTAAACGGTTAAGAAAATTAGTGGTCATTTCTTCTACTTATAAAACAAATGGTTGGCTACCCGTAGTAAACGGTGCTTTTAAAGATTTTAAGCCTGAATTTTTTGATAACACACCGCTACAAGCAGGATACGATGCAGTGGCACCTGACAAAACAAAATGGAGAAAATATTTAGAGCAGATGTTTGCTTTCGCCGAGACACCATTTAACGTTGGTGACTCTAATATTGCAAAAATTGCTGCGCCTGTACTGATCATTTCCGGCGACAATGACGGAACGGATAAAATAGAGTTGATAAAAACCTATCAATTGTTGGGAGGTGGTGTCTCTGCTGAAATGCAGCCGATGCCAAGATCGCAATTGGCCATTGTTCCTTCACAAGGACATGTGAGCCTGATGATGCAGACAACAACGATCTTGAATTACTTAAATAATTTTTTAAAATAACTAGTGGCTCTGCATATCGAGTAAAAAGGTAAATAAGTAATCTATAATTTTATATTTATATGAACGTACAAGAAGAAATCAAAAAGTATATTACTAGTCAACCTGAACCAAAACGCAGCGATATGCAAGAGTTGCACCGCATCATTCTGCAAGTAATGCCAAAATGTAAATTATGGTTCTTAGATGGCAAAGACGATAAAGGCAAAATCGTTTCTAATCCTAATATAGGATACGGATCTTACACCATGAAATATACTGATGGAACAACCAGGGAGTTTTATCAAATTGGTTTGAGCCCTAACACAACCGGCATCTCTGTCTATATCATGGGTATCAAGGATAAAAAATACTTAGCCAATACATATGGAAAAAATCTTGGCAAGGCGAGTGTAACCGGGTATTGCATCAAGTTCAAAACTATAAAAGATATAAACATTGATATACTTCAGGCGGCGATAAGATATGGAGTTGAGATAACAGGGAAAAATAACTGACAAAAACAAATCATATGCCTACTACGATCAACAAAACTATTTTCTCACTTTTACTCGTTATAAACATGCTTTCTACATTGAATAGTGATGCACAACAACCGCTTACACCTGCATCATCCGGCTATGCACCGCTAAATGGTTCCAAAGTTTATTATGAAGTATATGGTGCAGGCGATCCCATCGTTTTATTGCATGGCGCCTATATGACCATTAACTCGAACTGGAGTGAACTGATTCCCATTCTTTCCAAAACAAGAAAAGTTATTGCATTGGAACTGGAAGGCCATGGGCATACACCATTATCTCAACGTCCATTGAGTTATCAAACACTTGCCAGTGATGTAGCTGTTGTATTGAAACATTTAAAGATTGACAGTGCAGATATACTTGGGTTTAGTTATGGCGGCACTGTCGCTTTCCAGTTTGCTATTCAGCAGCCAGCTATGACAAAGAAACTGATCATCATTTCATCCACTTATAAATCCGAAGGATGGTTAGGTATCATGTATACCATGCTCACCGGCCTGAAACCCGATGCTTTTGATAATACGCCGATCAGATCTGAATATATCAAGTCAGCACCTGATACTTCCAACTGGCATAAGTTCATTGCAAAAATGCTCAAGTTCAGTGCAGAGAAGTTTAATCTTGGCGATGACAAGATCAAAAACATCAAAGCACCTGTATTATTGATCATGGGCGATAATGATGGTACAGATAAAAAAGTACTGGCAGAAACATATAGTTTATTAGGCGGAAATGTTTTCGGAGATGTAGTTGGAATGCCTAGATCACAATTGGCAATACTTCCCGCCAAAGGACATGGGACGTTGATGATGGATACGCAAGCTATTGCTGCAATCGTAGGGTCTTTCCTTGCGACTAAATAAACCTTCAGGAAAACAGGAAATAAGCCGGCATTTTACAAGATTTATAAACGGATTTTTTTTTCTCGTAAAAATTGCTTTTCTTTTGTGAAAATATAAAATATGAAAATTAACTTAATCATTACGGCCTTATTTATTGGTACCATTTCGCAAGCACATGCACAAACATCAGATGCTGAAGCAGACGCTATTATAAACTTGTTGGGTGTTCAGAAAAAAGAAGCCATCAGCAAATTAGTTCCAGTGTCAGGAAAGGATTCCGTTGCCTTCTGGAAGCTTTATGATGAATATCAAGTGTCGAATAAAGCTACCGCAAAGGCGAGAATCGGTTTGTACGAAAAAACAGCGCAGGCATACAGCCATATGACACCTGCTATTGCTGATTCATTATCTGTTAAATATTTTTCAAACCGATTAGAGCAGGAAAAGAGCCTTGAGACTTATTATAAGAAAATCAAGGCTGCTACCAATGCAATAATTGCTTTTGAGTTTTACCAGGCGGAAGTATATATGCTGACACAGATAAGGGCTTCAATCATGCAGCAAATTCCTACCTATGGACAATTACAAACTTTGAAAAAGAATTAACTGCAAATACTAAAATAACATGAGAGGTTCTAAATAAAAAAGTCCCGGGTTACTCCGGGACTTTGATTTTATTTTAAGCTATTGCTTTATTATTCACTCTTCGGCTCTTCAGATGGTGCTGCTGCATCGCTACCGCCGCTTTCCATTTTCTTCTTCAGCTCAGCCAAAACACCTAGATCACCAAGCGTAGTTTTCTCTACTTTGCTCTGCACATTCTTTACAGCCTTACGTGTAGATTCAGCTTCAGTTCTTGCTTCTTTCTTCGCAGCTTCTTTCACTTCTATTTGTCCTTGCTCCCAGATGCGGGTATGTGAAAGAACGATACGCTTTTCGTTACGGTCAAATTCAATTACCATGAACTGTGCTGTTTCATCAGCGCTAATACTCTTACCATCTTCTTTTGCAAGATGACGGTTAGGAGCAAAGCCTTCCAGCCCGTATTGTAACTGAACTACAGCGCCTTTATCATCACGTTTGATAACTGAACCTTCATGCAGCGTACCAATTGCAAATGTATCCTGCAATGCATTCCATGGATCTTCTTCGAGTTGTTTATGTCCGAGTTGGAGTTTGCGGTTCTCTTTATCAATTCCCATAATGATGATGTCAATGTTCTGACCCACTTTCGTGTACTCACCTGGGTGATTGAAACGTTTGAGCCAGCTCAGGTCGCTGATATGGATCATACCACCGATGCCAGGAGCCAGTTCAACAAACACACCATAGTTGGTAATGTTCTTCACAAGACCGCTATGCTTGCTTCCTTCAGGGAAACGGGTTTCGATATCACTCCAAGGATCAGCAGAAAGTTGCTTGATAGATAAGCTCATCTTGCGGCTTTCTTTATCAAGCGTTACGATCTTTGCTTCGTACTCATCACCAAGTTTAAAGAATTCTTTGGCGTTGATCGGTGTGTTAGCCCATGTAATTTCACTTACGTGTACAAGACCTTCAACACCCGGATGGATCTCAAGGAATGCACCGTAATCTTCAATGTTCACCACTTTACCTTTCACTACATTGCCTTCTCCAATATCAGCAGGTAATACATCCCAAGGATGAGGAGTCAGTTGTTTCAGACCAAGGCTGATACGTTTTTTCTCATCATCAAAATCCAGTACTACCACGTTGATCTTCTGATCCATCTTCAACACTTCACTTGGATGAGAGATACGGCCCCATGAAATATCAGTGATATACAACAGGCCATCCAATCCACCAAGATCCATAAATGCACCGAAGTCAGTAATATTCTTCACAGTACCTTCCAGTACTTGTCCTTTCTCCAGTTTGCTCATGATCTCTGCACGTTGTGCTTCGATATCGCTTTCAATAAGAGCTTTGTGAGATACAACAGCGTTCTTAA
Organism: Bacteroidota bacterium; assembly: GCA_005882315.1. Classification (NCBI taxonomy): domain Bacteria; kingdom Pseudomonadati; phylum Bacteroidota; species Bacteroidota bacterium. The sequence goes on along the minus strand of VBAR01000002.1, from coordinate 118,006 downwards.
TTGCTTCGTTGATCTTAACAACTTTAAACTCCATTGTTTTACCTACAAACTGATCGTAATCTGTTACAGGCTTCACATCAATTTGTGAACCCGGTAAGAATGTTTCCATTCCAAATACATCAACGATCAATCCGCCTTTTGTTTTTGAAGTAACAGTACCGGTAATTACTTCGCCAGTTTTGTTTACTTCAACGATACGTTCCCATGCACGGGTAAGACGTGCCTGTTTGCGGCTCAGGTTCAATAAACCTTCGCGGTCTTCTTTTTCCACTACCATTACTTCCACTTCTTCACCCAGTTTCAGGTTGGGCATGTCGCGGAATTCATTCAGTGAAATCAAACCATCGCTTTTGAAACCAATGTTCAATACCACATCAGTCTTCGTGATACCAACTACAGTTCCTCTGATCAATTCACCATCTGTCATTTGAACAAATGTTGCTTCATACACTTTGCTGTACTTGTCTTTTTCATCTTCAGTGTAAGAGATCACATTACGTTTGTCAACGTTCCAATCGAAATCGTCGTGAGCCGATTCCACCACAGGTGCAGTTGTTGTCGCTGTAGCCTCATCTGCAGGTGCAGAAGAAGACTCCTGTGCATCAGCGTTTAGTTGTTTAAAAAATGATTTGAAAAACATGATATAAATGTCCGGGGGTTTATCCCGATAGCTATCGGGACCGGAGGGCGGCAAAGATAGGGCAATTAGTTAAGAGTGAGGAGTTTAGAGTTAAGAGATTTTTGATTGGGTGACGAGCTGTAAGGCCTTGATTTAGCGTCCCTTGCAAGTTTACCCAGGGCCTGTCGAAGGGCTCCGTTAGAAGTCTGAAATTCTATTCATCACTATCCACCCATCATCTAAATCGTGTGAGTTAAAAAATATTAAAATACTCCTTATGTAAAAAACCATAGATCGCATCCAGTAAAAATAAAATCTAACTTTTCCCAACCATTTCTTTTTGGCTACGTCTTTATAGCCAGCTTAGAAGATTTGGAAACGTAAAAAATTCTGGCTGAGTTATAAATTATACTGTATGAAAAAAATATATCTTTTGTTTATTTTTTCCCTATCAGTTTTCTTGAAATCTTTTTCTCAGGAAGCTAATCCAAAAATTATTTTCTATGAAGACACTACAAAGTTCAGCAGCCTGGAGGAAGTTCTTAATCTGCCGGAATTAAAAAACAAAGTGGTTTATTTTGACCTTTGGGGAACAAGATGCATTCCTTGCCTTGAAGAGTTCAAACATATGAAATCACTCAAAGAACATTATAAAAACAAAGCTGTCGCTTTTGTGTATTTAAAATCTCCCTATGGCTTTGATGATTCCAAAGAATGGAAAGAACTAGTAAATAAGAATAACCTAGAGGGTTTACACATTTCGATGTCTATAAATTTCTATACTCATAACTTTTGGATAAAATACCAGGAAAAGTATACCGAAGAAAGACAATATGCTATTCCTACTTATCTTATTGCAAACAGAAAAGGGGTGATCGTCAACTTCGATGCATCAAGGCCAAGTAAACCAGAAAAGCTCATTAAGGAAATTGATAAAGAATTGTAATTACTCTTTATCAGAAATGCCAGCAATAGTTCTGGCTGCCACCCAACCGCTCGTCCATGCATGTTGAAAATTAAAACCACCAGTAATCCCATCCACATCCAGCACTTCACCTGCAAAGAAAAGATTAGGATTTTTTTTACTCATCATAGTATTTGCATCTACTTCATTCAATTTTATTCCACCTGCAGTAACAAACTCTTCTTTAAAAGTGGTTTTGCCTTTGACTTTACATTCATAAGCACAAATATTTTTGATAAACTTATTCTGAATAGCAGCTGGCAAATCAGCCCAGCGCATTTCTTCTTTCACTCCGGATTGTGTTGCAAGAAATTCCCACAAACGATTAGGCAACCCAAAACTATTTTTGCCAATAACCTTTTGTGAAGCACTTATAGTTCTTATCTGCAAAAATTTTTCTTTCAAACTTTGCTCATTAAACTCCGGAACCCAGTTCACCAATACTCCGAACTCATAACTCCGAACTCCTAACTCCCGGGCACCCCATGCACTTAATCTTAACACAGCCGGTCCGCTTAATCCCCAATGTGTGATCAACAATGGCCCCTCCTCTTCCAGTTTTGATCCTATGATCTTTACTTTTGCTTTCTCCACACTTACTCCCATCAATTTTGCAATCGGATGGTTGGGCAGGTTAAAAGTGAAAAGCGAAGGAACCGGATCTTCTATTGAATGTCCCAGTTCTTTTAACCAACCAAACATTGATGATTTAGGGAAACCGCCGCTTGCGATACAAACATAATCAGCATTCAAATTTTTTTCATTTGAGCATTGAAGACTGAAGATTGAATCCCGATAGCTATCGGGATGAAGATTTATCTTCCTCACCTCAGTACTCATTATAATATTTACACTATACTTATTTGCTTCTTTCAGCAAACAATCGATCACGGTCTGTGATGAATCAGTAACGGGAAACATTCTTCCATCAGATTCAGTTTTCAGAGTCACACCTCTTTCTTCAAACCAGTTGATAGTATCTGTTGTAAAGAATTGATGGAAGGTTTTTTTTACAAAATTTTGTCCTCTAGGGTAACGCTTACTCATTTCGCTAATATCAAAACAGGCATGCGTTACATTACAACGGCCACCACCACTTACTTTTACTTTGGATAAAAGTTTATTGCTTTTCTCAAGGATGGTTACTTTCAATGCAGGATTCATCCGTGCAGCATTTACTCCACAAAAAAAACCGGCAGCGCCTCCTCCTATAACAACTAAATGTTTACTCACCCCGCAAAGAACGATGAAAAATTGTTATGTTCGTTATGATAAAATACAGGATACTTTAAAATATAAATCACGAGAAACAAAACCTACTTGTTTGTTATATTCCTTTTTAAAAATATGGGTTCGACTGGCCGCATTGATCTTTTGCAGAAAGATCATTATTAATAACCGTGCACTACTGAAAGAAAAAGGCCCTCTCCTGCTGGCAAGCAATCATCCCAATTCATTTTTAGATTCCGTTATACTTGACATCTTATTCGACCAGCCAATCTGGTCCCTGGCACGGGGTGATACATTCTTAAATAAAACAGTAAGCCGTATTTTTCATTCTTTAAAAATGATGCCTATTTATCGAACCAGTGAAGGAGTGGAAAATCTAAATGAAAATTATAAAACCTTTGATGCCTGTATTGAGATTTTTAAAAAAGATGGTGTTGTTCAAATATTCAGCGAAGGGAAATGCATCAATGAATGGCACCTGCGTCCACTAAAAAAAGGAACGGCAAGATTGGCTTTAAGTACATGGGAGAAAAATATCCCATTGAGAGTTTTACCTGTCGCTATTAATTACAGCTCATTCCACTTGTTCGGCAAGAATATCTTTTTTCATTTCGGCAAAATCATAACAAAAACAGATATTGATACAACTGTTGCCGATGGGTTGCGCAACCAGCAATTCAACAACTTGTTGCGAGAAGAACTGGAGAAAGGAGTTTTTGAAATTGGAAATCATGATTTGAATAAAAGAAAAGAATTGCTTGCAATTAAAATTCCAGGTTGGAAGAGATTAATATTATTCTTACCGGCTATTGCCGGGTTTCTGTTACATGCACCACTCTATCTTCCTGTAAAATATTTTGTTTCGAAAAAGTATAAGAACAGCGATCACTTCGATTCAGTAATACTTGGAATCCTGATATTTGCATACCCTCTTTATTTGCTATTACTCACCTTAAGTGGATGGCTGCTGCTTGAAAGTTATTGGGCAATCACATTACTACTTATTTTACCTTTTACAGCATGGAGCTATGTACAGTGGAAAAAACAAATTAATTGATCATGCGATTGCAGGTAGCGGTTTATCAGCAACAAACAAATTCGAATTCTCCCTTTCCGCCTTTTCGATAGGTGTATAATCAGAAAGTATATCAGCTTTTAATTTCCGCACACATACATCATGTTCAAAATGTACAGAAGGTTTATTATCTTTTGTACGCACTGTCCATCCGTCACTTTCAGTAAATACATCTTTTCTTCCGAGGTTGATCATTGGCTCAATTGCAAGCACCATTCCATCCTTCAGCTTTGCACCACTGCCACGTTTCCCATAGTTAGGTACTTGCGGGTCTTCATGCAAACTACGTCCCAACCCATGCCCTACTAATTCTCTTACCACACCATAACCATATTTCTTTTCTGTATGCTCTTGTATTGCATGTGCAATATCACCGATCCGGTTTCCTTCAATTGCTTTTTCAATTCCTTTGTACAAAGATTCTTTTGTAACACGGATCAGCTGTGCTACTTCCGGTCCGGGATCGCCAATCGCAAAAGTATAAGCATGATCTCCATGCCATCCATTTAGTATAACGCCAACATCAATAGCAATGATATCGCCTTCTCTCAATTCACCTTTATTAGGAAATCCATGCACCACCACATCATTTACCGATATGCAAGTATTAAAAGGATAACCATTATAGTTCAGGAATGAAGGTACTCCGCCGTGATCTCTGATAAAACTTCCGATAAACTCATCAAGGTACAGCGATGTGATACCGGGCTTCAACAGTTTTGCAGTTTCACTGAGTGTCTTGCTTACTAGCAAAGCACTTTTACGCACCAGTTCTACCTGTTCATCAGTTTTAATAATAACCATTATGCAAATTTCATGAATTCTGTTTCTACTACCAACTTGAAAATAAAAACCCCGCTGAAGCGGGGTTTTATTAATAATTTTCTTATGATTTAGATCTGCACTGCAGATGCCGTTTGTCTTCCCTGTATTCTTCCGCTCTTCATCAGGCCATCGTACTGGCGCATCAGTAATTGAGTTTCTATTTGCTGCAATGTATCGAGAATTACACCCACCATGATCAGCAATGATGTACCACCAAAGAATGTTGAGAAGCCTTGAGAAACACCAAATATCTGTGCAATACCTGGCAGAATACCGATCATAGCTAAAAATACGGCTCCGGGCAATGTTATCTTATCCATGATGGCACCGATATAATCAGTTGTTGGCTGACCGGGCTTAACACCGGGAATAAATCCGTTATTCTGCTTCAGGTTGTCAGAGATCTGCTTAGGATTAAAAATTAATGCCGTGTATAAGAAAGTAAAACCAATTACAACCACAGAGTAGATCACCATATGCCAGAGATTACGCTGGTTGGTGAAGATCTCCGAAATTGTCTGGCTTGAACCAATCGTAAATAAAGTAGGCAGGAACATAATTGCCTGTGCAAAGATGATCGGCATTACACCGGCGCTGTTCACTTTAATAGGAAGAAACTGTCTTGCACCACTGAATTTATTATTACCAACGATCTGCTTGGCATAATTCACCGGTATCTTTCTTACACCTTGTATAAGCAGGATACAACCTAATATGATAATGATCAAAATGATGATCTCTATAATAAAGATCAGGATATCACCTGTACGGTTTGATTTAGAGGACAACTCCTGTATAAATGCCTGCGGCAAACGGTTAAGGATACCTACCATAATGATCAATGAAGTACCATTTCCTAAACCTTTATCAGTGATCTTTTCACCCATCCACATTACAAACAAAGTACCTGATGTAAGAACGAGCAAAGAAGAAATCCAGAAATAATTATCAAAGCTTGCGATCATGGCACCATTGCCCTGGTTCATGTTTTTAATATAAGCCACATAAGCCGAAGCCTGGAAAATAGTAACCAACACTGTGAGGTAACGTGTATACTGGTTAATTTTCTTACGTCCGCTTTCGCCTTCTTTTTGCATTTTCTGAAAAGAAGGTACAAGCACCGTCATCAACTGCATAAAGATAGATGCAGAGATATAAGGCATAATACCCAATGCAAAAATGGATTGCTGGTTAAAGGCACCACCAGAGAAAGTATTGATCAAACCGAGGATACCGCCGGCGCCATCCCCTTTATTAATATTGTTAGGATTGATACCAGGTAAAACAATGTTTGTACCTAATACATAAATAGCCATCAGCAGCAGGGTGAAAAGAATTTTACTTCTCAATTCATCAATGCTCCAGATATTCTTTAAAGTTTGAATCAGTTTCTTCACGGGTGAAAATTATTATTTATGGCCGTTAATTTTTTATTTTGTACTGAGCCGCATTACTACTATTGAACTTTTCTTGCGTCCGCCTTCGGCGGATCATCTTTCGGGTTATAGCTCGGCAATTTAGCGAAAATTCTTTCAGTACTAAAACCAAAAGCCCCAACTGAATCGTCGGGGAAGAGCTTTATTTATACTTAATGAGTTCAATAGAGCCACCTGCAGTTTCAATTGCCGCTTTTGCTTTATCACTTATTGCATTCACTTTGAAATTGAGTTTCTTTTTCAGTTCGCCATTCCCAAGCACTTTTACTTTATCCGTACGGCTTACCAAACCATTTACATACAATGTTTCCATTGTAAACTCAGTGAATTCATACTTATCTGCCAATTGTTCGATCTGTCCGAGGTTAAATACTTTGAATTCAATACGACCCGGATTCTTAAAACCACGTTTTGGTGTACGGCGTTGGATTGGCATCTGTCCGCCTTCATGTGATCTTTTGTTTTTAAAACCGCTACGGCTCTGTCCACCTTTAGTACCTTTTGTAGAAGTACCACCATGTCCTGAACCATCACCACGACCAATACGTTTTGTTTTCTTCGTTGCACCTTTTGCAGGTCTGAGAGTATGTAATTTCATTTTACTTTGATTTTAAACTCAACGGGGAATCACCCCTCGCTTTAAATTTTAAATGTTGAATGCCAAATAAAGAATGTAAAACTGTTTATCATTCTAAGTTTTACATCTTACATTTTACATTCTTATGCTTCCTCCACTTTCACCATATGATTCACCTTACGGATCATACCGAGGATCTGTGGAGTTGCTTCTACTTCACGTGAAGCATTTGCTTTATTCAAGCCCAAAGCCTGCAGCGTTAATTTCTGACGCTCAGGTCTGTCAATCGGGCTTTTTACCAATGTTATTTTAATCTTTTTCATACTTGTTGCTTGTTGCTTGTTACTGGTTTCTGCTCTATGATGCAGATTGCTGTTTATTTACCAGCAACTAACCATTAAATACTTTCTTCAATCCCAGGTTTCTTGTTTTTGAGATCTGGATAGGTTCACGTAATAAAGCCAATGCTTTAAAAGTAGCTTTTACCACGTTATGCGGATTTGCAGAACCCAATGACTTAGCCAATACGTCGGTAACACCAGCACTCTCAAGTACGGCACGCATACTACCACCTGCGATTACACCGGTACCATGTGCGGCAGGCTTGATCAATACTTTAGCTGCACCTTCTTTTGCCCATTGGTCATGCGGAATTGTTCCGTGCATTACAGGAACCTTAATGAGGTTCTTCTTTGCATCTTCAATTCCTTTTGTAATTGCTTCCTGAACTTCTTTCGCTTTTCCCAATCCATGTCCTACCACACCATTTTCATTACCTACTACTACCAATGCAGAAAAGCTGAAAGAACGACCACCCTTTGTAGTTTTCACCACACGGTTGATAGCAACCACTTTGTCTTTCAATTCAAGGTCGCCTGCTTTTACTTTGTTTACATTAAATTTTGACATACTCGTATTTTGGAATTTTGTTCCGGCAATTACCGGCAGGAAATTTTTAAGTTTCCCAATTATGCTTTTATAATTTAGAACTTCAATCCACCTTCTCTTGCACCATCTGCCACAGCTTTTACACGGCCATGATAGAGATAACCACCCCTGTCGAAAATGACAGTGCTTACACCCAGGTCAGTTGCTTTGCGTGCAAGAGTAGCCCCTACCAATTTGCTCTTTTCAGATTTTGTTCCTTTCTGAGCGGCAATGTCTTTATCTTTTGTTGAAGCAGATGCAATGGTTTTGCCATTTACATCATCGATCAACTGTGCATAGATCTCAGTATTGCTTCTGAATATAGACAAACGAGGTGCTTCAACAGTACCGGTCACTTTTTTGCGAATGGTGTACCTGATTCTTTGTCTTCTGTCTGATTTTACTTTCGGTGTCATCTTCTTTTATTTTGTGCCTTGATGCTGCCAAGGCGTTTCATTTTATTTTTTACTAAACAGCAACTTTGTTATTTACCTGCTGCTTTACCTGCTTTCTTCCTTACCACTTCACCCACATAGCGTACTCCCTTTCCTTTGTATGGTTCAGGCTTACGTAAACCACGGAGCTTTGCTGCTATCTGGCCCAGCAACTGACGGTCGATACCTTCTAAAGTAATAATAGGGTTCTGTCCTTTTTCTTGTGCAGCTCCTACTTTTACTTCTTTAGGTACTTCAAAAAGTATATTGTGAGAGTATCCTAAAGACAAATCAAGAATCTGCCCCTGGTTAGATGCTTTAAAACCTACACCGATCAACTCCAGCTTTCTTACATAACCATCCGTTACCCCTTTGATCATGTTAGCGATCAAAGCACGGTATAATCCATGCAATGCACGATGACGGATCTGGTCAGTCGGGCGGCTAAAAGTTATCTCACCGTCTTTTACTTCTACAGTAATATCACGGTCGATATTTTGTTTCAGTTCACCCTTTGTTCCTTTTACAGTTACTACATTGTCTGCACCTACTGTAACAGTAACTCCTTGGGGAACAGTTATTATTTTTCTACCTATACGAGACATCTTGAAATGTTTTAATTGTTTTTATAATTTTTCTTTATCAACCGGTCAGCTTAGTATAGTTTCAGCTTAATGTATTGATAAACTTTCCTTCTCCTCTTCAGGAGTTGGAGTTTTAATAGATGTAGCAAAGAACTTCGCCACCTACATTCTGAGCTTTCGCTTCCTTATCTGTCATTACACCTTTAGATGTAGATATGATTGCAACGCCCAAACCGTTTTTCACACGACGAAACTCTTCAGGCTTTGAATAAGTACGTAAACCCGGACGGCTTACTCTTTCCAAAGACTGGATAGCTGGTTGCTTTGATTGCGGATCATACTTCAAGGCAATCTTAATAACACCTTGTTTGTTATCATCCTCAAATTTGTATTTGAGAATATAACCCTGTGCATACAAAATTTCAGTCATACGCTTTTTCAGATTGCTGGCGGGTATTTCAACAATACGGTGTCCTGCCATCTGTGCATTCCGGATTCTTGTCAGAAAATCTGCGATAGGATCTGTTACCATAATATTTTTAATTGATCTGTTTTAAATTTTTTTGTCAATTGTGAATCGGCAATGGTGAATCTCATTCACAATTGACCATTCACCATTTACGTTACCAGCTTGCTTTTCTCAATCCTGGAATTTTTCCATCCAGCGCCATATCACGCAATGCGATACGTGAAAGACCAAAGTAGCGAACGTATCCTTTCGGACGACCAGAAAGCTTGCAACGGTTCTTTAAACGAACCTTTGAACCATTCTTTGGTAAATCATCCAATGCTTTCCAATCACCGGCTTTTTTAAGTTCGGCACGTTTGGTTGCATACTGTGCTACCATTCTTTCTCTTTTTCTCTGCCTGGCGTTAACTGATTTTTTTGCCATGTTATTTTTTAAATTTCAATTATCAAATTCCATCCCTTGACAAGCTCAGGATGACAATCTATTTAATTATTTTTTTGTAAAAGGCATTCCGAGTTCTTTCAGCAGCTCGTAAGCTTCTTCGTCAGTATTTGCTGTTGTTACAAATGTGATATCCAAACCTGTGATGCGATTTACTTTATCGATATCGATCTCAGGGAAGATGATCTGCTCGGTAACACCCATTGTGTAATTGCCGCGGCCGTCAAATGATTTCTCATTTACACCTTTGAAGTCACGTACACGAGGTAATGCCACAGCGATCAGCCTGTCTAAAAATTCAAACATTTTCTCTCCACGCAGCGTTACTCTTACTCCGATCGGCATTGCCTTTCTGAGTTTGAAATTCGAAATGTCTTTTTTAGACATCGTAGATACTGCTTTCTGACCTGTGATTGTTGATAGCTCTTCCAGCGAAATATCAATCAGCTTCTTGTCATTCACAGCGCCATTCACACCTCTGTTCAAACAGATCTTCTCCAGTTTGGGAGCCTGCATTACAGATGTGTAATTAAATTTTTTAACCAGGGCAGGCACAACTTCGTTCTTGTACTTATCTGCCAATCTTGGTTTATATGTTTTTGTGCTCATAATTCAATTCTTTTAAAAAACAGAGATTATATTCTTTCTCCTGATGCTTTTGAAACACGGAATGTTTTACCATTCTCTCTTACTCTTGTTACTTTGGAAGGTGCCTTAGCTTTCGCATCCCACAGCATAATATTGCTGATATGGATCGGCATTTCTTTTTTAACAATGCCACCTTTAGTGTTTTGTGCATTCGGCTTGGTATGTTTGGTAACAACATTCACTCCTTCTACAATCACCTTTGACTCATCAACCAATACCTGCTTTACAAGACGTGGCTTTGCCAGATCTTTATCATCACCGGAAATAACAACTACGTTGTCTCCTTTCCTGATGTTGAATTTGTTTTTAAATCTTGTCTTCATTTTTATTTTATTTGGAAACGGGCTTATCCTGTTTCTGCGAATAATCAATTTTATAATACTTCCGGAGCCAAAGAAATAATTTTCATATATCCTTTATCACGCAATTCTCTTGCTACTGGTCCGAAGATCCTTGTACCTCTTGGTTCATCAGACTGGTTCAATAATACCACTGCATTATCATCAAAGCGGATATAAGAACCATCTTTACGACGCAGTTTGTTAGTGGTGCGTACAATAACTGCTTTTGTTACGGTACCTTTTTTAATACCACCTGCAGGTATTGCATCTTTTACCGTTACCACGATTGTATCTCCTATTCCTGCATAACGCTGTCCGCTGTTGCCGAGAACACGGATGCAAAGAACTTCTTTTGCACCACTGTTGTCTGCTACATTTAACCGGCTTTCTTGCTGAATCATTTTATTTAGCTTTTGGCGTTTAGCTGTTAGTTATTAGCTTCCAGCAAACTTGTTCTCAATTTTTATTTATACCGCTTCCAAAAGCTAACAGCTAATGGTTACCGGCAATAACTTACTTAACCTTTTCTACTACTTCCACCAGTCTCCAGCGTTTTGTTTTGCTGAGGGGGCGGGTTTCCATAATTTTCACCACATCACCAACACTACATTCATTTTTTTCATCGTGTGCATGAAACTTAGTGGTCTTCTTTACGAACTTACCATAGATCGGGTGTTTCACTTTTCTTTCAACGGCAACTGTAATGGTCTTTGCCATTTTATTACTGGTAACAGTTCCTGTTTTCGTTTTTCTTAAATTTCTTTCAACCATTTTAAATAGTTTGATAGTTGTTCAATTACATCAATTGTCTTTTCTTCAGCTCCGTTTTTAAGCGGGCCAGGTCCTTACGGATTCCGCGGATGCTCATTGGATTTTCCAGTGGGGAAATGCCATGAGCAAATTCCAGTTTCTTTAAGCGCAGCTCATCCTCTGTGATACGTGATTTAATATCACTATCACTCATCGTCTGCAGGCTTTTTAAAAAATCAATTTTCTTTAACATCGTATTGAGTTTGACAAGTTCTTTTATGCTGTTTGTAAATCTCTTCTTACCACAAATCTTGTTTTGATCGGCAGCTTACCTGCAGCCAGTGATAATGAAGCACGGGCTACTTTTTCATCTACACCATCTACTTCAAATAATATACGTCCTGGCGTTACTACTGCTGCCCAAAACTCCAGGTTACCTTTACCCTTACCCATCCTTACTTCGGCAGGCTTGCGGGTAATTGGTTTGTCAGGGAAAATGCGGATCCACACATTACCTTCACGTTTCATTTCACGGGTCAATGCCTGGCGGGCTGCTTCGATCTGGCGATCGGTGATCCAATGCTGCTCCAATGCTTTCAAAGCATAAGAACCAAAAGAAATAGTTGTTCCTCTTTTTGCATTGCCTTTCATGCGGCCTTTCTGCATTTTCCTGTGTTTCGATCTTTTCGGTTGTAACATCTTATTTCAGTTTCTTTTTTCTTGTAGTTGTTTCTTGTTTCTTAACCTCTTCTATCACCACCTCTACCACCACCGCCTCTGTTATCTCCGCCTCTTCCGCCACCTCTGTTATCTCCACCACGTCCGCCGCCGCCTCTGCGATCATCACGACGATCATGACGGTCATCTCTTCTTTCTCTTCTGTCGCTAACTTCATTCTTACCACCAATAAAGTTGGGGTTCAGGTCTCTCTTCGTTAATACTTCACCTTTACAAATCCAAACCTTAATTCCGATCTTACCATAAACAGTCAGCGCAAATACGTTTGCATAATCGATATCCATACGGAAAGTATGCAACGGTACACGGCCTTGTTTAATTTCTTCGCTACGTGCAATCTCTGCACCACCTAAACGACCACCTGCTTTTATCTTGATTCCTTCTGCCCCCATACGTAACGCAGAAGCAATTGCCATTTTAATAGCTCTTTTATAATTAATACGATTCTCGATCTGACGGGCAATTGTATCAGCTACGATCATTGCATCCAATTCAGGACGACGGATCTCAAGAATATTGATCTGCACATCGCTGTTGCTGGTGAGTTTTTTCAATTCTTCTTTGATCCTGTCTACTTCACCACCACCTTTACCGATGATGATACCAGGCTTCGATGTATGAATGGTAACAATCAGTTTGCCCAGTGTTCTTTCAATAACAATTTTTGAAATACCACCTTTGTTGATACGGGCATTCAGGTAAGTTCTGATCTTGTTGTCTTCAATCAGTTTGACTGCAAAGTCTTTTTTGTTTGCATACCAGTTGGATTCCCAACCACGGATAATGCCTAACCTGTTACCAATCGGATTTGCTTTCTGACCCATATTTGATTTTTAATTTCCCCGGACATTTTGGTGTCCTTCGGAATATTTTGGTTATTTATTTTTTTTGGTTGTTTTTTTATGCGGCAACCCTGCTACTGTTTCGAGTTCTGCCTCGATCTCTCTTGCTTCTTTTTCCTGTTCTGCTTTAATTACTTTTTTGACATCATCTTTTGTGATCAGCGGAGCATTATCAACGATTACAGTTACGTGGTTGCTTCTTTTACGAACCCTGTAGCCACGGCCCTGTGGAGCAGGACGCATACGCTTCAATGTTCTTGCACCATCTACAAAAATCGTTTTCACAATTAATGCACTTTCATCACCACCTTCGTTTTTCTGTTTCCAGTTGTTGATTGCACTCAATACCAGTTTGCGCAATGGTACAGCAGGATGTTTTGGGCTGTGCTCCAATTCAGCCAGTACCTTTTCTACTTTCTGACCACGGATAAGATCAGCGAGCAGACGCATTTTGCGGGGCGATGTCGGATAATTTCTAAGTTTAGCTATTGCTTCCATTATTCTTAGTTTCTTGTGTTTGTTTTTTGTTGTTTGTTACTTTATTAAACAGCAACAACTATTACTCTACCTTCTTACTTGAGTGTCCTTTGAACTGACGGGTAGGCGCAAACTCACCGAGTTTGTGTCCAACCATAAATTCCGTTACATAAACAGGAATGAATTTATTTCCATTATGCACTGCAAATGTGTGGCCTACAAAATCAGGAGAAATAGTAGAGCGACGGCTCCATGTTTTAATCACTGATTTTTTTGCTTTGCCTTCGTTTATCGCCATCACCTTTTTTTCGAGGTGTGTTGCGATGTAAGGACCTTTTTTAATTGAACGTGCCATATATTTTTAAATTCCAGATTTCAAATCCCATCCTTCGACAAGCTCAGGATGACAATATTATTTATTTAGATATTTTGCTTCCGTTTTTACGTTGGATGATCAGCTTATCACTTCCTTTTCCTTTTGTTCTTGTTTTCAAACCTCTTGAATACTGACCGTTTCTGCTACGTGGCTGACCGCCTGAAGCTTTACCTTCACCACCACCCATCGGGTGATCTACCGGGTTCATCGCAACACCACGGTTTCTTGGGCGAATACCTTTCCAACGATTACGACCAGCTTTACCCATGCTCTGTAAGCTGTGATCACTGTTACTTACTACACCTACTGTAGCAAAACAATTGATCAATACTTTTCTCAACTCACCAGAAGGCATTTTCAATACAGCATATTTCTCTTCTTTGTTTGTAAGCTGTGCAGATGAACCTGCGCTTCTTGCTAACTTACCACCCTGGCCAGGCTGCATTTCAATATTATGAATCATTGTACCAAGTGGCATATTCTTCATCTGTAATGCATTGCCGATCTCAGGAGCTACATCATTACCGCTGATAATTTTCATACCAACCGTTAATCCTTGCGGAGCGATGATATATCTCAATTCACCATCTGTATATTCTACCAGTGCGATGAATGGAGTACGGTTTGGATCATACTCAATCGTTTTAACCGTAGCTTCTATATTCTGTTTGTTTCTTTTAAAATCAATTACGCGGTATTTCTTTTTATGACCACCACCGAGATAACGCATGGTAAGGTGACCAGAAGAGTTACGACCACTGCTTCTTCTTTTGGGTTCAACCAATGATTTTTCAGGAACATTAGTCGTTACTTCAGCATAGGCATTACCTATTCTCCATCTTGTTCCTGCTGTAACCGGTTTAAATTTTCTAAGTGCCATGATTTTTCTTTTTTGCGAACTTATCAGCTTCGCCAGCTATAATTTATTTAATTAAATGTTTGCGTACAGATCAATTGTTTCGCCTTCAGCAACTGTTACCAGTGCTTTTTTATAAGAAGACTTGCGTCCTTTGATAAAACCAGCTTTTGTATAACGGGTCTTATTTTTCCCAGGAACTACTACTGTGTTCACATTTGTAACAGTTACTCCGTAAAAGCCTTCAACTGCTTTTTTGATCTCCAGTTTGTTTGCATCTTTTGAAACACGGAAAGCATAGCGACGCAGTTTTTCCTGCTGGCTGTTTGCCTTCTCACTTAAAATCGGCTTTATCAATACATCTGAAAGTTTCATACAATTATTTTATGCTTTGCTTAAGCGTTTGTTTCTGAAAATAGTTTTGCTGCGCTTTCTGTCAATACCACTACTTCTGAGTTTATCACATCATAAGTGTTGATCTCACGGTTCAATACACCCAGTACAGTCGGTACATTCTGAAGGCTCATATATACATTATCATTGAAATCAGGCATTACGAACAAAGCTTTTTTACCAGCTACTTTCAGATTGCCCAGGATTTCTACAAATGATTTTGTTTTTGGCTTATCCATTTTTACATCTTCTACCACCACGATAGCATTCTCTTTTGCTTTATATGATAATGCAGAATTCTTAGCCAGGTTTTTCACCTTTGCGTTCAGCTTAAGATCATATGTATGCGGCTTAGGTCCGAAGATTGTACCGCCACCCTTATATAATGGGTTACGGATATTTCCTTTACGGCTTCCACCAGTACCTTTTTGTTTGTGCAGTTTGCGGCTTGCACCCTGTACTTCAGCACGGGTTTTCACTTTGTGAGTACCCTGGCGTTGCGCAGCGAGGTATTGCTTTACTGAAAGATAGATAACGTGGTCATTGGGCTCGATACCGAAAACATTCTCCGGTAACTCAACCGTCCTGCCTGTCTTCTTTCCTTTTATATCTAAAACTTCTACTTGCATATCTTTTATTTTTTAGACAACTCATGCATTGTCTCTGCGAAAATTATTTTTGAATCAATACGATTGAACCGTTATGTCCCGGAACAGATCCGCTGATCAGGATATAATTTTTATCAGGGAAAATTTTCACCACTTTCAATCCTTTCATTTTTACACGATCATTTCCCATACGACCGGCCATTTTCATTCCTTTCATTACACGAGCAGCATCAGATGAGTTACCGAGTGAACCCGGAGCTCTTTGACGGTCGTGCTGACCATGTGATTGCTGACCCACACCATGGAAACCATGACGTTTAACAACACCCTGGAAACCGCGGCCTTTTGTAGTACCTACAACTTCAACATTATCACCTTCAGCGAAAATGTCAACAGTAATAGTGTCACCAATATTTTTTTCGATGGAAAAATTTCTGAATTCTTTTGAGAACTTCTTTGCGGATGTACTGGCTTTAGCGTAGTGATTTTTTTCAGCCTGGAGAGTTTGTTTTTCTTTTTTATCGCCAAAAGAAAGCTGAAGTGCTGTGTAGCCGTCATTCTCCTGTGTTCTTACTTGCGTTACAACACAAGGACCAGCTTCAATAATAGTACAAGCTGTTTGCTTGCCCGAGGGATCGAATACGCTGGTCATCCCGATTTTTTTCCCAATAATACCTTTCATGATTGTTCAATTTGTGCCTGCAGGATTATTGGGACATGCTCTCATTCGTTTTCACGATTGAGGCTTCAATCCCCGTTTGCCACCGACCTTTTTCTTTATGGGAAAGTACCGGCAGTAAACAAACCCTGAATGGCTTGTTTTTATGTTTCCCTGTTCCAGAAGAACAGGTATTTTTAAATGTCAGAGCTCTTTTCCCCAGCCGTGGCTGAATTGAGAGATAACTACTTTTTTATTTATAAGAACTACAAAACCGCAATACCAGTAATAAATCCTGGTTTCCTGCGGTTAGGCTTTAATTTCTACTTCAACACCACTTGGCAGATCCAGCTTACTCAGCGCATCTACCGTACGGCTTGAAGAAGTATAAATATCCAGTAAACGCTTATGCGTTGCTAACTGGAACTGCTCACGACTTTTCTTATTTACGTGAGGTGAACGCAGAACGGTAAAGATCTTTTTGCGTGTAGGTAAAGGAATAGGGCCTGTAACTACAGCGCCGGTGCTGCGAACTGTCTTTACGATCTTTTCAGCTGATTTATCAACCAGGTTATGATCGTAAGATTGTAATTTGATTCTGATTCTCTGAGACATGTGTCAAATCCCAATTTTTTATTGGGGATGCAAAGGTAAGGGGATGCAACTAAACAGTCAAAGATTTGAGAAATAAATTTTTAGGCTGTTTATAAATAAAAACTGGTTGCAGATATCATCAATAAAGAGTTTCAAATATCGCTGACTTTCAGCCTACTTAGGCCATTTTCAACTTTTATTGTTTATTGGAGGAACAATCTTAGAATATTCATAAATAGCCTTTCATTCCCATCCTCTGAACAGTACCAAAATAATTTAGTCCAGTTTTCTCAACTTAAGCTGTAAAGTGGCAAAACCACCCAGTTCAATATGCTCTACCCTGAAGTAATGAGTGCCGCTCAATTTGAGTTTTATTTTTTTATTGGGAGATTCATCAAACTTATATAAAGAAGGATTCCATTCATTCACTACCAGATTTGTGTCAACATAAATTCTCACAGCATCATCCCATGTTACACTCAGTTCATAGTCTCCTTTTTCAAACTCTGCTTTAGCATTAGCTGTTGTTATAAACTGTTTATAGGTTTCTTTTGTTTCATGGTCCTTAATTCCGTCCCACCACGCATAATCGAGTTTAGTAACCTGTTCTCTTTTTACAGGCCTCATTTTTACATTAGGAGGAAAAAGATCACCTGTCTTAATCGGGTTGTATGAGGTAGTGTCTGCAGAAAACCAAAGAACTTCCCAGTTCATTGGTTTGAAATATTTTTTAAATGAAAATGTATAGGGTTTTCCAGCAGCAATCGATTGACCGAGCTGTGTAGTAAAACTTTCACCGGCATATTCCAGTTCTATTTTAACATCCGTATTTGATGTTTTCTTTTTCCATGCTGTAATCACAGCAGGAAATGCACCATTCATCGAGGAAATATTTTCGACACCCTTAACTGATCTTATTTTCCATTTACCTGCCGGTCCTAATATTTCGAACTTCATTTCACCGCTTGTATCAGTTGGATTAGTATTCCATATAAGGGGATAACGAAAATCATAAGGTCCCCATTCGGTAACCCTGATATTTTTTCGGCCAGTAAATTTCCCGTTACCGCTAAATGGATCGTTTGGCTTTGCAATTTGTTTTATAGCCTCCTGCAATTTTTTATCGCCAGGGAAAAAATCTTCATCATTAACTATTGTAGTGTCAATATTGATAACAGTAGAATCAATTTTATAGATCGCATCGCTGTTCCCATATGTATTGCCTGTGATTAAAATATTTTCCGTACGGTTTAAATTAAAAACAGTGTTATGCCTGTTGAAGCTATTATACTTGATCTCGTAATCCCTGCTTTTTGTATCCCTGTTCTTTGCATAACCCCAGTCAGCCGGTTGTTCTTTTCGTGCCCATAATTTTATTGCTTCTTTATCTTCAGAAAAAAGATTGTAATTGATTTGATTCTCCTGCCCATGTTCGATTGCAATTGCAATATGATTGTTACGGAATTTATTCCCCGCGATGCTTGTATTATAACTATACCCACCCCAAATGCCATGATCACATTCATAGATCCTGTTATCCCGGATAACATTTCTGCTGAATGTAACTTCAATCCCATTCGTTGGCGCAAAAGAAAAATCATTTTTTACTAACATATTATCATTGCAACCGCCCTGCCCGGAATCCATTGTGGTTTGTCCTGCCCATAGAAAAAATCCATCACCGCCATGTGTTACAGAATTACTATAAAAAATATTGTCATTGCTTTGTTCATATACAAGGATCCCTGCACTATCCTGTCCGCGATTATATACACCATGACTATAACCCCTCACATTAAAATTGATCTTATTATAAAACACTTTATTATTGCTGCTCTTATATATGCCAATACCTATACCTGAATTGAAAGAAAAATCATTATTATATATCAGTCCATAATTACACTCCGTCATCATCAAAGCATTTTGTCCACCGGTGACTTTACAGTTTTTTATTTCTGCATAATTGCAACCCCGCAAATAAACAGCAGCACCATAACGCAGCCATTCGTCATTTTCATTATGATGATAACTCATCCAGTCAGATATATCTTCTTTTTCCTGTGTACTGTTTAGATGCTGTCGATAGTTATAACTGAAATCACAATTTTCAAGGATCAATTTTTCAACATTGCGTGCAAGTAGTGCAACTTTATAGCCACGAACTTTCAGGTTTTTGATCGTTACATTTTCTGAATTGCGGATAATGATCCCTGTTCCAAAAAAATCATCCGGATCATTTTGTCTATTACTTCCTTTTAGGATGGCATTATTAAAATCAATAATGATATTTTTCCCTTCGATGATTATAGCAGCTTTAGCCAGGTCAGCACTCCCATCTAACAAGTAGCTGCTTTTTTTGATCTTCATGCTCCGGGTGATCTTCATTCCTTTTGTCAATGGTTTTTCCTGTGCAAGTACAGCCGAAAATAAAAAAGTAAAAAAGAAAGTAGCAAAAACGCTTTTTATCATGGGTTTGAATTTATTTGCAGGCAATAGTGAATGAAACAGAAACCATACCGGAAGTTACAGCCAAAAGCTCATCAAAAACAGTAAGACTGTTAAAACTATTTTTGAAAATAATTATAAGCGGTTTATGCCTTTGGTATGTTTCCACAAAAATCAATTTGAATGAACTGAAACAGACAATTAATTCCGCCAGCTTATCGAGTCTTGCAGTTGTATTGGTTATTTTTCTAGTATCAAAAATTTTTGCCGTCAAAAGATTTGACATTTATCTCCGGGCAATAAATATCCGGCTTACAGAATGGGAAAACATTAAACTATTCTGGCTTGGTATGTTTTATAACCTGTTTTTACCAGGTTCAATATCTGGTGATGCTTACAAAGTCATTCTGTTAAAAAGAACATTCAATTCTTCTTATAAAAAAACGATGTCCACTGTTTTGCTGGATCGTTTTAGTGGGTTACTTGCACTGGGAGTGTTACTGGCTGTTTATGGTTTGTTTGTTTTAGAAAACAATACTTATATAATTATACTTTTGATAGCTGCAACAGCAGTTATTATCATTACATATTTTATTACACGAAAGTTTTTCCCCTATTTTTCAGGAATCTTCTTGTCAACTTTCTTCTGGGGCTTACTTGTGCAATTGCTGATGGTATTATGTATTGAAATGATCGTACGGGCATTGGGTATTGAAACAAATTCTGCTCAATATGTATTTATCTTTTTAATAGCTGCAGTAGCTGGTGTGCTACCATTTACCATTGGCGGGGGCCTGGGTATTCGTGAACTTGTTTTTCTTGAAGGCGCAAAATATTTCGGACTTGACCAGCATATAGCCGTTGCTGTAAGCCTGCTGTTTTATCTCATTACTTTAGTTGCATCTTTACCAGGAATTATATTTGCTTATAAAAACCCGTTGCAACGATACAAATGAGAACAGCGTTGATCAAAAGGAAAATTCTAAATACAGGTGCATTATGGATCAGCTATTTCAAGCTGTTGCCGTGGCTGTTCCGGTTAAATAAGAATTCTGTTATTATTGATTGTGGCGCCAATACCGGGCAAATCAGTTCCTTTCTCTCAATAACCGGAGCTACTATTTATGCTTTCGAACCTGATCCTATTGCATTTGAAAGTTTGCAAAAGAATTGTGGCAAAAGAAAAAATATTAACTGCATTAATAAAGGCGTTTGGAATAAAAATACCATGCTGAAACTATTCAGGCATACTGAAATGAGGAATAATGAACAGGCGTTTACAGTCGGCTCATCAATTGTTGATACCAAAAAGAATATAAACCCAGCTTCATTTGTAGAAGTTGAAGTAATAAACCTTATTGAATTCATTCAATCGCTGAACCTTAAAGTCGATTTGGTCAAAATAGATGTAGAAGGTGCTGAAACTGAAATCCTGCAATCTATCATTCACCAGGATGCACACAGGTTGTTTAAAACAATGTATGTGGAAACACATGAAACAAAAATTCCAGGCCAGGAAGAATATCTGAAAAAAATAGAATTACTAATGAAGCAGAAAGGAATTGGCAATATCAAGCTAAACTGGATATAAAAAGAAAAGGCTCCGTTTGGAGCCTTAACCCTTGTAGTATTGGATCTTTCATAAGTTAGCAGAGCCGTGAAAAGTTTTTTTAAAAACGGGATGCTGAATATTTGCAAACACAATGCCACATAAAAAAAATTACTTTGTCCTGAATCAAGTTTTTAAAAGAAAGAATCCCACCAGAGGCGGGATTCTTTCTACGTATATATTCTGAATGAGCCCTATTTGTCAAGTTTAAAAATCAGTTTAAACCCATCCTCCCCTTTTTGTGTCATTACCAATTTATCTTTTTTCACAACATACGCTATACTTTCAGGCTCGGGTTTCTTTTCATAGATCTTCACTTGCTTTTCTCCCATACTTGTTTTCCATTTTCCCACCCTATCCATTTCGAACATAGTGATCGTATATGTGCCGTCGTTTTTAAATACGATCCTCACATCGTCCATCATTGCTTCTTTAGAAGTTGTCATCTTCTTATCATTTCCTACCGAATCAAGCATCCATTTCCCGGCACATAATATTTCGCTTACTTCTTTATCAGTAGCAGGAAAATCCTGGGCATTTAAATCTGCCGAGCATACAAATGCTAATAAGCCAAGCAAACTAAGTTTCAAAAACGTTTTCATGAGTTTAAATTTTATGGTGCTTTTTTCAAAACTAAGATAAACAGTAGGTATAAAAACCAAACCCCGCATTTTATTGCGGGGTCGTTTAAATATCTGAAAGCTTCAGTGTTAAAACTTTGCTTCTGAAATTATGCTTTCACTGTTCCTTTCACCTTCGCTATTACTTCTTCAGCAATATTATTCGGTGCAGGATTGTAATGACTGAACTCCATGGTAGATGAAGCACGGCCTGATGACAATGAACGTAACTGTGTAACATAACCGAACATTTCACTCAGCGGTACTTTTGCTTTAATAACCTGTGCACCTGCACGGCTATCCATACCTTCCAGCATACCACGACGACGGTTCAGGTCACCTGTTACATCACCCATATATTGATCAGGTGTTACTACTTCTACTTTCATGATCGGCTCAAGCAAAACAGGTTTTGCTTTTCTTGCTGCTTCACGGAAACCAGCTTTAGCACACAATTCAAATGACATTGAATCGGAGTCAACAGCGTGGAAGCTTCCGTCGAATACACGGATCTTCATATTGTCAACCGGGTAGCTAGCAAGCACACCTGTTGTCATTGAAGCTTCAAAACCTTTTTGAATAGCAGGAACAAATTCTCTTGGAATTGATCCACCAAACAAATCATTCACGAACTGATAACTCTTACCTGGGTTTTCTGTTCTCCATTCTGCATCAACAGGGCCGAGGTTGAAAACGATATCAGCAAACTTACCGCGACCACCGGTTTGTTTTTTCAACGTCTCACGATGTTCTACTGTAATATTGAATGCCTCTTTGTAAGCAACTTGCGGTGCACCCTGGTTGATCTCAACTTTAAACTCACGTTTCATACGATCAACGATGATCTCAAGATGCAACTCTCCCATTCCTGAAAGAATTGTTTGTCCCGTATCCTCATCTGTTTTTACACGCAGTGTAGGATCTTCTTCTACCAGTTTTGCAATCGCCATACCCATTTTATCTACGTCAGCTTGTGTTTTAGGTTCAACAGCTACCGAGATAACTGGTTCTGGAATAAACATATTCTCCAATGTGATCGGATGATCTTCGTGGCACAGTGTATCACCAGTTTTGATCTCTTTGAAACCAACTGCTGCACCGATATCACCTGCTTCGATAAAATCAATCGGGTTTTGCTTGTTAGCAAACATCTTCATGATACGGCTGATACGTTCTTTCTTACCGCTTCTTACATTCAGCACATAAGAACCAGCATCGAGGTGACCAGAATAAACCCTGAAGAATGCAAGACGACCAACAAACGGGTCAGTCATGATCTTAAATGCCAATGCAGCAAATGGTTCTTTTGCATCCGGCTTACGGGTTTCTGTTTCACCGGTATCAGGATTTACACCTGATACAGCTTCGATATCCATTGGTGAAGGCAGGTAACGACAAACCGCATCGAGTGCAGTTTGTACGCCTTTATTTTTAAATGAAGAACCACACATCATTGGCACAATTGAAAGATCAATCGTAGCCTTGCGGATAGCTTCATGCATTTCATCTTCAGTGATCGTATCAGGATTATCAAAAAACTTTTCCATCAACTTATCATCATACTCAGCTACTGCTTCTACTAATTTTGCTCTCCATTCATTTGCTTCTTCCAGCATATCAGCAGGTACTTCTATTTCATCAAAAGTCATTCCTTCTGTATCCATATGCCAGATGATACCTTTCATCTTGATCAAATCCACCACGCCTCTAAAATCATCTTCTGCACCGATCGGCAACTGAAGAGGAACTGCTTTAGAACCGAGCATTTCAATTACTTGTTTTACTACATTCAAAAAGTCAGCACCAGCACGGTCCATTTTATTTACGAAACCGATACGTGGTACATTATAACGATTAGCCTGGCGCCAAACAGTTTCAGATTGTGGTTCTACACCATCAACCGCACTGAAGAGGGCAATCAAACCATCCAGTACACGCATAGAACGTTCTACTTCCACGGTAAAGTCAACGTGACCGGGAGTATCAATGATGTTGAAGTAATATTCCTTGGTGTTCGGAGATGCTTTTCCTTTATCAGTTGGAAAATTCCACTTACAGCTTACTGCTGCAGAGGTAATAGTAATACCTCTTTCTTTTTCCTGTTCCATCCAGTCAGTAGTAGCGGCGCCATCATGCACCTCACCAATTTTGTGGATCATACCAGTGTAGCGGAGGATGCGTTCGGTGGTTGTGGTTTTACCGGCATCAATGTGAGCGGCAATACCAAAGTTTCTCTGAAATTTTAAATCGGCCATGACTATTTGATTTGTTGTTTTGTTTTATTTAAAGTTTTTATTTTTTGGGAACCAGTTTTTGTAATCCTGTTCATCGTTCCTTGCGTCGTCCCGCAAATGGCGGGATACTTCTGAATTTCTTATCGGCTTTGATTTTATAACTTGTGGTATCCCACTGAATGGGAAAGTTTTGCCGATATGTAGATTAGACTCTCATAGATTGCCAGAAAAAAAGCCCCATTTTCCGCATCATCCTGTTCACCTGCGGACTCCCTTTTGGCGGCGCAAATGTAGGCCAAAAACATTTACGGAAAAAAGGTTTGAGAAACTAAATTCCTGAATGTGAAAAAGAATTCATTTCAGAACCTAAATTCATAACCTTCAGACACTAGAAAGCCGGTATCTGAAGCTCAGATACAGGCTCTGTGGTATCATTTAGTTTAAAGTTCTAGCACCTATTTATAGCCTGTCCAAATTCTTGTCTCCATGTCGAACAACCAGTAAATGCCGTTAGCAAAAGCAAAGTTGAAAATACCTTCAGTAGTTGCAGTATCCGGTAATTTGAGTATTTGGGTCATGAAACCATCTTTCTTATTATAGAGCTCTATCTGTTTGATATCTATATTTAAAGCTCCTATTTCAGCGCCTGCTATACCTGTAAATACTATTGTAGAGCTATTATGATTTTCCGAAGGTTCCGTTGGCTCTTCATCTTCTGATTCACCATCTTTCGCAACCCTGCCCCAATGAAGAATAAGTGCATCTCCACCAGGTGTGGCATTCGAGATATCATAATAATAAACCTGTGACCCGTTCAGGAACATAACTTTTTTATCAGCGGAGTTATAGGCCCCCACGCATTGTACGTCCGGCTGATTTTGTCCTTCAAACAAAACCTCATGGCTTTCAATCATACCCAAAGAATTGAGCTTATAATAAAACCAGCCATTATCACCATATGCATTTCCTTCAATTCTTTTTGAAGCCGGGTTATACCATAATCCTCTTACATCTATCATTGCTTCATCATTCTTGCCCGAAACCCTTTTACCAGTTGCATCAAATACTGCTATCGGATACTCCATATTACCGGCCATTACCGCATAATATTTTTTTTGTCCCGGGTGCCAGGCAACAGATGCACCTCTTGTACCCGGCATATCATCATCAACTGTTTTAGGCATTAGCAATTCTGCTACTTTTTTCAGCGCCTTTGTTTTCACCTGTGCATTGCTGAAAGAAAATGCAAGCAGGCCAATCATAAATAATAGTGGTAATTTTTTCATGTTAATTCATTTTGGGGCTTATAAAAAAAATTGTTTATCACTGGTGGAATGATAATGTGGAGATAAATTTATTAAACCTCAAACGTAAAAAAAGTTTATTTTATATACTTACCTTAATAAAAAAATCCCGGAGGTCATCCGGGATTCGTATAAAAAATGAGTTGCTATTTTAAATTTTGAAGTGTGCAAATGCTTTGTTTGCTTCTGCCATACGGTGAGTATCTTCTTTCTTTTTAATAGCAGAACCTTCACCTTTTGCTGCTGCTACTATTTCACCGGCTAACTTATCAGCCATGCTTCTTCCATTTCTTTCGCGGCTGTAACGGATGAGCCATTTCATACTTAATGAAACTTTTCTGTCGGCACGAACCTCAGCAGGAATCTGGAAGGTAGCACCACCGATACGACGGCTGCGAACCTCAACTGAAGGGGTAACATTGGCAATAGCTCTTTTCCAAACTTCATACCCATCTTCATTGGTTTGCTTAGCTACTTTCGCTAATGAATCATAAAAAATTTCAAAAGCGATGCTTTTCTTTCCCTGCCACATCATAGTGTTTACAAAACGTGTAACCTGCTTGTCATTATAACGTGGGTCTGGTGCTAAAGGGAGTTTTTTTGCTTGTGCTTTCCGCATATCTCTTAGTTGCTTTATTAAGTTTTAATCAGAATTATTTTTTTCCGCCTTTTTCTTTCTTAGTACCATATTTTGAACGGCTCTTCTTACGATCTTTTACACCGGCAGTATCCAATGAACCACGAACGATATGATAACGTACACCTGGTAAGTCTTTAACACGACCTCCGCGGATCAACACGATTGAGTGCTCCTGCAGGTTGTGACCTTCACCTGGAATATAAGCAATCACCTCTACCTTATTTGTCAAACGAACTTTCGCCACTTTACGAAGCGCAGAGTTTGGTTTTTTGGGTGTGGTTGTATACACACGGGTACATACTCCGCGGCGTTGAGGACAGCTATCCAGAGCCCTGGATTTGCTTTTTGCTCTGATGATTTCTCTTCCTTTACGTACTAACTGTTGAATTGTAGGCATTCTGATCCTTTATTTTAAGGGAGGGCAAAGGTAAAGGTGTGAAGGTGATTATCCAAAAAACAACGGGTTGTTTTTTTATATTCTTAAAAGCAGGATTCCAACAGTTTATCCCCAACCAGTTATAAACAGGCTAAAACCTTGGGCAAGCCCCTATTTTATCTGCACATACTCATGTAAACCAAAGCTGCAAATTAAGGCCGAAACGATAGATTCTAAAAAAAGAGCCCTGCTTGTGCAAGGCTCTGATAAATTCAGATAGACTTTTCTTTACCCGTTACCTCTTCCCCTACCCCTACCATTATTATTTCCATTACTATTATTTGCTGGGGTCTGCCCGGGGCTATTTACATTCCTTTGTATTTCCCTTTGCTGATTGTTAGGGTTTTGAACAGGCGCCTCTTGTCGTTGTCTCCGATTCTCATTCGGCCTAATATCAGGTCTTTGTTGTTGCTGGGATCTTTCTATTGTTCTTCTCTCTTGTTGAGGCCTTACATCAGGTCTTTGCTGCTGTTGTTGTCTTTCAATTCTTCCTTGCTCCTGTTGTGGCCTAACATCAGGCCTTTCTTGCTGCTGTGTTCTTTCAATTATTCTTCGTTCCTGTTGCGGCCTTGCATCAGGTCTTTGTTGCTGCTCCGGTCTTTCTATTGTTCTTCTCTCCTGTTGCGGTCTTACATCTGGTCTTTGTTGCTGCTGCGGCCTTTCTATTGTTCCTTGATTCTGTTGTGGTCTTTCAAATGTTCTTCGCTCCTGTCCTCTTTGTTCACGAATCTCTTTATTTGAAGGTCTCTCAGGAATTACTTCATTACTCTTCCTTTCAGGTTGATTACGGATATCATATCTTTCCTTAACAGGTTCATTTCTTTCTCGTCTTACTTCAGGATTGTTTGTACTTCTTGTTTCTATCCTATCGTTGTTTCTTGTATTCGCCCTGTCATTTTTATTATTGGCATTATAACGTTCAAATTTTTTAGGAACATCATTACCTGAACTTTGTCTGCTGATAGAAGGTTTATAAATAGCCACTTCATTTCCCCGAACCCTTATCTTACCCGGATTTCTTGACTCACTAATAGATGTCGAACGAATTTGCGAACCGGTATATCTCTCTGCATCTCTCCGTGAAGGCCCGGTTACATACGAATTATTTCTTGTACTGTAATTATTTATTACAGTTGTGTTATTAATGATCGTTGTGTTTTGCCGCACATCTACATAATAATCGGATATACGTGATGAGTTAATGTATTGTCTTGGTGCAAAACACCAGTAATCATAAGACGGGGAATAACTTCCGAAATAAAGATTTATACTGATTCCCGGGCTCATTGGTGCCCAGCCATAATAGCCTCCGCCATTTCGCCACACTACCCACGCAGGCGACCACTCATAGTCCGGCACCCATATCCAACCATAATAGGAATCATATAACCATCGGCCATAGTGAAATGGCGCCCAGCCCCAGTCATAATCCGAAGCCCAGAGCCAATCGTAATCGTCTGTCCATACCCAATGCCCTCCCGATCTATAAGGATGAAATCCTGAATAACTATCATCCGGGCTCCATACATAACCATAAGATGGATAATATATCCATTCGCCATACGGACTCAGTTCATCATAAAAAGTCTGGAATGATATGCTTGCCGACACCTGTGCCTTTGATTCATTTTGTACCGCACCTGATAGTACCATTACAATTACTATCATGCACGTCTTTAGAGTACGTTTCATAGTAATAAGATTTAGTTGTTAATAAAATTTTTACTTCTCAGGCAGAATGCTTTTCCTCTAAAGCCGCTGTAAAAATTAACTGTGTAGAATTGTTCCTGGTAATAAGACGTAATTATTATGCCAGCCGTTTTGGCTGTCAGAGTTTTAAGTAGAAATTATCAGTTAATTGATTGTAAATACTGGTTGCAACATTCTTTTAAGAAATCATCTCTCAATAAATAGCAATCGGGGAGAATAAAAACAATGAAAAATCTTACTTACAATATTTTGAGTAAAAAAGTTGTAATTGTCTCTATCGGAAACATAATTAAATCTTCCACATCCAATCCCATTTGTCTTCCAATCTTCCCTCGCGGATATCTGTGAGTTGCTTTTTGATTGCAGGCGCCACTTTCCATGCATCCACATCAAATTTCATTTCAAAATCTTTATAGCGAAGCTCCTTTATCGGGGAAATAGTTGCAGCTGTTCCTGTTCCAAATACTTCCATCCTTTCACCAGCTTTATAAGCAGTTATCACTTCATCGATGCTGATCTTTCTTTCTTCTACTTTCAAATCCATTTCTTTTAACAATGTAAGTACACTGTCACGGGTTACACCTTCAAGTATCGTTCCTTCTTCAAGGCCGGGAGTAATTGCAGTGTTACCAATAATGAAAAACACATTCATCATGCCACATTCCTGTATGTACTTATGTTCAAAAGCATCCGTCCACAATACCTGATCATACCCCATCTTTTTTGCCTCGGCTGTAGCTTGCATAGAAGCACCGTAATTGCCGGCGGCTTTTGCAAAACCAACACCACCGGGAGCAGCTCTTGTATATTTTTCTTCTACCCACAAACGCATTGGCGCTACATGATAAGGCCCGGTAGGACTAAGAATGATCATGAACTTATAATTATCTGAAGGCTTCACTCCTATCACTTCATCACTTGAAAACATGAATGGACGGATATACAATGAATGATCGGCAACATCGGGTATCCAGTTTTTATCTAAAGCGATCAATTGGCGCATGCCTTCTATAAATAATTCTTCAGGCACTTCTGGCATTTGCATGCGGCGTGCAGAATTATTAAATCTTTCAAAATTTTTATGCGGACGAAAGATGAATGCTTCTCCGGTTTGATTGGGAAATGCTTTGATCCCTTCAAAAATTGCCTGGCCATAATGCAATGCAGCCAGTGATGGACTGATGGAAAATTGCTGATAAGGTTTTATCTGAATATTTGTCCATTGGCCATTTTCAAAATCAGCCTCCAGCATATGATCGGTATAGAATTTACCGAAAGGAAGATTTTCCAGTTTTATCTCACTGAGTTTGCTCTTATTTATTTTTGTTACAGGTATCGCCATTTCCGCAATCATATTTAGGTTATTTTGCATTGCAAAGAAACGGAAAAAGCGGTTAGCGGTTTCAATAAAAATGCAGTTTCACTTATGAGTTTGAATGATATTCACTTACCACCAGGCACGATTGCTGATTTGTATAAAAATGTTTTGATTGAATCCGGTCAATCGATAAGCCGGATCGAGACAAAACAAACAAAACAAAAAGACTCTACCAGTTTTTTAGGCAATAATAAAAAACAGGTTGTGATAATTGTAAGCTATGAAGATGCAGTGCATATTCCCGATGCACAGTTAAATTTTTTAACCAGCATACTTACTGCCTGCAAGCTTAACCTCGATGATATTGCAATTATAAATTTTGCCAGATCATCCGGGAGATCTTCTAAAGAACTACTTAAAGAAGTTCCGGCAAAATCCGTTTTATTGTTTGGTGTTAAAACAGAATCGCTTTCATTACCCATCAGTTTTCCCCTCTTCCAGGTTCAGTTTTTTGACGGCATTAATTATCTTTCATCGCCACTGCTTGATGATATCGAAAAAGATAAAACATTAAAAGGCCAGCTCTGGACCAGTTTGAAAAAACTATTTAACCTGTAATAAGTTTTTATGAAACTGATTTTTGCAACCAATAACCAGCACAAGGTGGATGAAATAAAAACAGTGGTGGGTGATAAATTTGACATCATCACATTGAAAGATGCTGGTATTGATATTGACATACCCGAGCCACATGATACGTTGAAAGAAAATGCTTCTGAAAAATCAGGAACGATCCATCGGCTTACTGGTCTAAATTGTTTTAGTGAAGACACCGGACTGGAAGTAGATGCACTGAACGGCGAGCCCGGTGTAAAAAGTGCCCGATATGCCGGTGAAGTAAAATCGTTTGACAAAAACATTGACAAATTGCTTGCAAACCTTCAAGGCCATCAAGACCGCAGTGCCCGTTTCAGAACAGTTATCTCACTCATTCTTGATGAAAAGGAATATTTTTTTGAGGGAGTATGCGAGGGAAAGATCATCGATGACCAGCGTGGGAACAATGGCTTTGGCTATGATCCTGTGTTTGTTCCCGAAGGCGAAAACCGTACATTTGCTGAGCTGGATATGTCAGAAAAAAACAAATTCAGTCACAGGAAAAAAGCTACTGATAAACTCCTGTCCTTCCTCAAAAATAGTGCAGAAAAAAACACCCAAAATTGAATCTTCAAAGCAACCTCAATATCACTGACAGCGACTTAATAAAGGGCTGTTTGGAAAATGACCGGCGTATGCAGCAGGAATTATACAACCGGTTTGCTCCAAAAATGTATGGCGTTTGTCTCCGCTACACCGGTAATGGTGATGATGCACAGGATGTTCTCCAGGATGGATTTGTAAAGGTTTTTAGAAAGCTCGACAGCTTCCGTAGCGAAGGATCTTTCGAAGGCTGGATCCGGAGGGTGTTTGTAAATACGGCGATTGAGCATTTTAGACGGAAGCATTACATGCAGCCGGTAACTGAAAGGGAAGAAAATACACTTGAATCAAAAACGCTGACCGCATTGGATGGCTTGAGTGAAAAGGATATTCTGAAGCTGGTACAGCAGCTAGCACCGGGTTACAGAGCGGTTTTTAACTTGTACGTAGTAGAAGGTTATTCACATAAAGAAATTGCAGAAATGCTCGACATCACAGAAGGCACAAGTAAATCACAATTATCACGGGCAAAAGTGATCCTACAAGATATGATAAAGCAACACACTGGAATTGTAAGATGAGTGCTGAAAAAAAATTATACAACCTGGAAGTAAACCCACCGCAACAGGTGTGGGATAAACTTGCTGTTTCACTCGATGAGCTACAGGTAGAAAATACTTTTAAAAAAAAATTACTCGGCGTAAATGCAAACCCGCCAGAAGGGGTTTGGGAAAAAATTGAGAACAAACTTGAAATAGATATTTCTGAAGAAAGGGTCGCAACCAAACTTTTAAATATTTCAGAAACACCTCCTGCTGAGATCTGGAGTCAAATTGAATCGCAGCTTACAGAAGAAACATTCAATCAGAAATTTTCGAGGCTTAAGAATTTGGAAGTAATACCTCCCGAAAATAACTGGAGTAAAATTCTTACAGCACTTGAAACTAAAACGAAGGTTGTTCCTTTCCGAAAAACAAGTAAACAATTCATCCGTTACGCAGCAGCAGCTGTAATTATCGGTATGCTTGCATGGGGAAGTGTTCAATTGATGAGTGGAAATAGAACAGCTGAAAACAATCTTGCAAAAGAGGAGGCAAAATCGCCGGCAACGAAATCAATTCCGGAGGTTACCAATAATCCGCCATCTGAAAATTCAAACACTGAATCAACACAGACTTTAGAAAATTCCGAAGAAATAATTGCTTCAAATAATACTACAACTAAAACAAAGATCCGCAGAACGAAAGCATCGAATAACGTTTCGGTAGCTTCTGTAACAGTGCCACAAACCTCGCATGCAAATTCCGAAGAAATAATTGCAGATATAAATTCAATACAAAAAAACAAACCAGCTGAAACAGGTAATGTTGCCGCTGACCCCACTTCTCCACGCTATCTTGTTTATCTTAATGATGAAGGCGAACTGATGAAAGTTTCAAAAAAGCTTGCAGACATGAAATGCTTGTATGATAAAAATGGTGAAATATCACAGGATGCATTGGCAAGTATCAACAACAAGGCTTGTAATGACCTTGTAAAATCATGGCAGGAAAAACTTTCAAAAACACCTATGAACCTCTCTTTTAACCCGCTTGAAATGGCTGATATTTTAAAATAACTGGGTTTTATTATTTTTATCAAAAAAGAACCATGGCCAAAGTACAGGTAGATCTTCCTGAAGAGTTCAATTTCAAAACAGAAATACCAATTCGCATATCCGATATCAACTATGGCGGCCATGTTGGTAATGATGCTGTACTTACTTTGGCACACGAAGCAAGAGTTAGATTCTTTAATAAAGCAGGCTATGGCGAATTGAATTTAGAAGGGATTGGCACTATTGTTACAGATGCAGCAATTGAATATAAAGGAGAAATGTTTTATGGCGATACAGTTATCATTTCTATAAAAGCAATGAACTTTTCCAAGATCGGTTTTGAGCTTTACTACAAAATGGAAAAAGAAACTGATAAAGGAAGAGTACTCGTAGCGAAAATTAAAACAGGCATTCTCGGCTATGATTATTCGAAAAAGAAAATTGCTAACATACCGGAAATAGCAGTTGCAAAAATCTCAGCATTATAATTCTTAGCGGAGCTGCTATTTCATCTTTTGTATCTCTGCCAGTAATTGTGAAGCAAATGAACTGTTCAGGATAACGAGTTCATTATACTTATCCAATGCAGATGCTTTATTGCCCGTCTTTGCGAGACACATACCTGAATAAAATATAGCGACTTCGGATTTTGTTTTTGCAGCTAATGCCGGTTTAAATATTTCGATGGCTTCACTGTAGCGGTTAAGGGAATAATAAGCATAACCTAATTCAACAGAGGCGGGAATATTTGATGCATCTGTATCTAAAACTTTTAAGAGGTAATAAGCTGCACTATCATATTTCTTTTGGCCATTATAGCACCAGCCGATCCAATAATTTGTTTTTTTATGTGTACTGTCCATTTTAGCCCCTTTCAGGTACCAGCTTAGTGCCTGTTCATTGTCATTAAACTTTTCCCTGAATAAATCTGCCAATCCTATAACTGCAAGCTGGTAATCGGGCTTTAAGCGAAGTGTTTCTTTAAAATATTTTAATGCTGAATCTTTTTTATCGAGTGAATACCATGCATGAGCCAGTTCACAATAAACATTGTAATTGTTTTTCAAAAGCGTATTGGCTTTCTGTAAAGCAGTCACAGCTTCCTGGGACCTACTGAGTTCATTCAGGCACCAGCCTTTTTCTAACCAGGCTTCGCCAAAATCAGGTTTCAGGTTAGTTGCTTTATTCAACAGTTCCAGTACTTCATTGCAATTGCGGGATTTTTTAAACTCCATTGCCTTATTAAAAAGTTCAGAGGGAGTTTCCTGGCCAATAAGATTGCTCAGCAATAAGAAAAAAGAAACAGTAAGGTTGATAATTTTCTTCACGGGATTTGTTGATCGATCAGCACATAAATTTAATCACTAACTCAGTCATTCCAAATTTTCCAGCTTTCTACTGCCTGGTTCACCAGCATTTCATACCCATTCTTTATAACGGCTCCGTATTTTTCACCCGATTCAAGAAAAACTGTTTTAGCAGGATTATAAATCAAATCGAATAAATAATGCTTATTGCTCATCGCTGAGTAAGGTAATGACGGAAACTGATTAACTGCAGGTTGCATACCTAATGGTGTAGTATTGATAATAACAGGGTAATCCCCAATATTATCCGCTGTAATAGAATTATAACCTGTTTCAACACCTTTTGGGTTTCTCGATACAACCTTAAATGGAATTCCAAGTTTAGTCAGCACATACTGTATAGCCTTTGAAGCACCGCCTGAGCCAAGTACCAGGGCCTGCTTATGATGAGGTTTCAATTCTTTTACAAATGATGCTTCAAACCCAGGCACATCAGTATTATAGCCATACAACTTCGCTTGTATTATTTTAATGGTATTGCATGCGCCAATCTCCTTTACTGTTTCCGATGTTTCATCCAAATAAGGAATAACCTGCTCTTTATAAGGAATAGTAACATTGATCCCTTCAAGACCTGGATTTTCGTTGATTACGGCCCGCAATTCATCAATTGAAGCAATAGGAAAATTCAAATACCTGCAATTCTGTATGCCTTCTTTCTCAAATTTCTCAGTAAAAAATTTTTGAGAAAAAGAATGCGACAACGGGTATCCTATCAGCCCGAATAATCGCATCAGGCTTGCTTTTTTTCAAGAAACAGGTGGAAGGTATCGCCTCTTAAACCTAATCGCATCGATTCAAGTGGCAGTACTTCATTAGGAGCAATATTTCCAAGATTGACATTGCAGCCAAGTAATTCAATAAAATATAATTGTTGTGCCTTCTGTGGCGCTTCCCAGATAATTTTTTCACCGGGTATTTGTGTAAGGATTTCCTGTACTAAACCTTCTCTTACTTCACCAGAGCCGCGGTAAATACCCACATTACCTGCTTCTCTTGCTTCAGCGATAACATAAGTGGCCCCGGCATTTAATTCGGCACGCATCAGCTCGATCCATTTATAAGGTGGCATAATATGCGCTGCATCCTTACTGCCCACTTCGCTTAACACAGTTCCGTGTTTGGTAAGTTTTTCTATATAACCACACTTCTCTGCATGCGGTATGGTTATAGAACCATCGCTTACTTCCATATATTCGATCCCATATTCCTTGCATACTGAAATATAATCTTCAAACTGGTTGCGGATAAGAAAGGCTTCAAATAAGGTACCTCCGAAATAAATTGGAATATCATAGGTACGGTAAACATCCAGTTTATCACGAAGAGTAGGGGTTACGAATGATGTGCCAAAGCCCAACTTGATAATATCAACATGTGGGTGGGTTACACTCAAAAAATTTTGAGCTTCAACCACGCTGAGGCCTTTATCCATTACCATTGTCAATCCTGCTGTACGTGGTTTCAAAAAACGATCGGGGATCTGGCTAAGATTAAAATTCATTACTTATTTTTTTAAGCCGCAAGTGCTCTGTTTGAAATACTTAACTCTTTCACAGGCCGCAAAAATAGGGAAGAATAAACAGAGTACTTCTGAAGATTATCACAACATGAACTGAAGCTTATATGGATTTTTTCCGTTTATATTTTGCAATCAGGTCCACTACCTGGCGATTTTGTAAAATAGATGGGTTAAAATCAACAAACTTTTTAAGCAACCGGGGCGATGTTTCCATGGCTTCTTCCAGTTGAAGCAATGCAGCTTTGTTTTTTCCCAATGCAAAAAGCACTGAGCTTTTATAAAAAAGAAAAACGGGTTTATTATCTGTATAATGCAATGCAAGATCAGTGTGATCATAAGCATCATCATATTTTTCTGCATAATACAAACAGCGGATCAATGCCTCCCAACCCGGCGCATTTTTGGGTCGCAGGTTTACAGCTGTTTTAAAATATTCAATCGCATCAGTAAATTTCTCCATCCGCAGGTAACATTCACCCATCAGTAGATGAAAATCAGGGTGGCGGTTGTTGATCTTATTTGCAAACTCCAGTTGTTTGATGCTACTACTGTAATTTTCATCATTAAAATAAGTACATGCTATTTTATAATACAATAAACTATTCTCTGCATTCAGGTGAAGTGCTTTCCGATAATACAATCTTGCCTGCGAATAATTCTTTTGTCTATCATAGCAATAACCGATCGCTTCGTAAATAACATCTTCTGGTTTTGCCAGCTCAACGACTTTGAATAAAGCTTCATTTGCTTCTTTATATTTTCTCAGGCGGATATAAGCATCGCCGATATTACGATAGGCATAATCAAATTTTTCATCAATTGCAATTGCATACTGGTAGGCGTCAATTGCTTTTTCATAAAGTTTAATGCCCTGGAAAGCGGCACCAAGATTGAACCATGCAAGATGATTGTAAGGAAACCTATCAATGATACTCTGATGCAAACGAATACCTTCCTCATTGCGGCCCGTAAAATCTGTCCAGAAACAAATTTTATATAAAGCTTCTTCATTATTTGGTTCCTGTTCCAATACCATTTTCAGGCAATCAAACACTTTTTCAAAATCTTCATAGAAGTCATAGATATCGGCCATTTCGAAAAGCAATTCTATTCTATCATCACCTTCGAATCGCTCAAGTGCATTATTCAAAACAGCAATTGCTTCTTCTTCCAAATCCAAGGCGAGATATGCATCTGTTTTGCAGATATACAGGTTCAGGTTGTTTTTATCAAACAACTCTGCTTTTTCAAGTATATCTAAGGCTTTTTGATAATGCCGGGCTGATAACAATACATCTGCTTTTTTTATGAGCAGGTCGGCTGACGAGGGAAATTGTTCAATTGCTGATTCAGAGGCTTCTAATGCGTTTTTCAGGTCATCCTTATCCTGGTAGTAGCCGATTATTTTTTCGAAAGCTTCTTCCTCAATATATAAATGGGATTTGCCTGCCCTGAGTTTTGAGTATTGGTTCAAAAGTTCCTGTAATTCATATCTGTCCTCACTGAATTGATTTTCTTTTTCTGTCATGGTTTTCAATAATTTAAGGTGGATATAGTAAGAAAAGAACTACGTTATATGCTACAATTTAAGGCAATTAATTCTTATGACTCAACTTGGATTTTTCCCCATTTGTGTAAAAACCTGTGGAAAAAACCGATGCCTATGTAACAAAATCAACTAACCTAACGTTAAGAAGTATATAAAATTATTACAGACGGTTTGGTTTCCTTCACTTTTTAACTCTATTTTTGTAAGGCAATGAATAAAAGTCTAAACAATATCAAGAAGATTGCACGTATCAAGTTATCGGTGTTCGCACTGATAGTTGTATCTGCATTCGGTGCCTATGCAACTATGGGCATTTATAGTTCAGGTAAAAATTCTGATAGACCTAAAACAAGATTGCTTGCACAAAAGTCTACTTTAAAACCTGGAACTTTTTCTTTGAAGTCTGGTTATGAATTCCGTGGTGGAAGATTGCTTACAACAAACAAACCTTCTTATATCAATCTTAATGGTGCTGCTACTTACCAGATAGGTAATACTGCTTATACAGTTCCAATGAAAAAACAATTCCTGATGGGAAAGGTTGTTGTAAACCCACGTTGATCTTCTCTTATTTCGATCCCGTTTTATTTGATTTAGTTTCTTCGTATGTGAGTACTCTATATCCTGATTTAGGTATTTCAAACTTTGCTGCAGGTATGGGATCAAAGTTGATATTGTTTACTATATAGGTATGTACGTCGCCACCTTTTACAACTCCATATTCCATAGCAAGACCTGGTAGTCCTCTGTTGAGATACTGAAAGTCATTATTGGAAGGAACAAGTTCTTTTGTAAAGAAAACCGTAAACGTAGTTTTAGCACTATCATTCAGATTTCCTACCGCTTTCTGGCATTTATAGCCCGCAATTGTTTTGTATTCTTCAAAATAAGTAAATGTTATATTCTCATATTTCTGATTATACTCTTTCCAGTTTTTGGGGGTCATTGTTATCATATACTTCTGGGCACCCCATTCACGCAATACAGTTACATTCCCAGTATTGCCATCTATAATTGTATGCTGGTTGCCCAGCGGTGTTATCATTTCAGTCCGGCTTGAGTTTGCCTTAAGGTAAATAACACTTACAGAGCCGTCAACTGCATCTGCAGCTTTCGGCTTGGCAGCCGATGTAGTAATGGTAATATCATAAGAAATGGTCGCCTCTGTCAATTTTCGCTGTGCCTGCAACTGTGCGAAAACCAGCAAACCAATTAATAAGGAGTAAATAGCTTTCAAGTTCATTTTAGTTTTTATTTAGCCTGTTCCTGAAAAAGATGTACCAAATTACTCAAATAGTTGCAATGATAGATAGTATTAACTAAAATGAACAGGCATTTGGAAAAAACGAATCCCGCCGTTGGCGGGACTCACTATCATAACAATGTCTTAACGGATCACTTCTTTCCCTTCTGCTGTACTTGTTTCATTTTCTTTTGCTGTTCCTGCACCTGCTCAAATCGTTCCTGCCATTTCGATTTGGTCTTTGGCTTCTTTCGATTGGCCTCGATCTTCACTAGTATCTTGTCATGGTCAATAATATATTTCTGAATAACGATCTGTATCAATAAGGTTACAGCATTTGAAACAGTATAGTACCAGGTTAATGCCGCGGGGAGTCTATTAAAGAAGAATAAAAGAAATACAGGGAAAATATAAGGCATATACTTCAGCACAGGATTACTCTGATCAGGAGTCATGCTCATGCTGTAGATTGAAATAAGGAAGCTGGTAATAGTAGCAGTAAGATTGAATATACTGATATGATTTCCTAATATCGGAATATTAAAGCCAAAATGTATTACACTATCGTAAACGGACAGATCATTGGCAAACCAGAAACTTTCGCCACGCAAAGCTACATTGGAATTAAAAAAGCTAAATAATGCAAAAAAGATCGGTATCTGAAGTAATGCAGGAATACAACCGCCCAATGGATTTACACCGGCTTCACGAAACAATTTCATTTGTTCCATACTCATTGCTTGCTGGTCAGCGCCGAATTTTTCTTTCAGTTTTGCAATCTCCGGTCTTAATGCTTTCATCTTTGCACCACTCAGGTAGCTTGTATAGGTCAATGGTGAAATAAGCAGCCGTATGATAAATGTTAGCAATGCAATAACCAAACCCATACTGACCACATTATTTCTGAAGAAGTCAAAAATCGGTATGATCAAATATTTGTTGATAGGGCGGACAAACGTATAAAAACCCTGGCCAAGATTGATAAGTTTGCCCATATTCATATCATACTTTCTAAGCAGCTTGTAATCTGACGGGCCATAATAAATACTGAATGCTGCTGTTTGATTTCCTGTTGCAGGCATTTCCACTTTCAAATTTGCATCAAATTGTACAACCGTTCTTTGACTATCAGAAGGCAACACCCAACTCATCTTACCACCCTTGAAATTATTTTTTGCAACCAGGATTGTATTGAAGAACCGCTGACGCACTGCCAGCCATTTTACTGACTTGTCAAATTCCTTTTCACTCCGCTTGGCAATATTGTAATAATCAAACTCATCATCCATTACAAAACCGATCTGTGTATTTTGCTTGTCATAATCGAAATCGCTTTCCTGCGCAACTGCTTTGTAATTCCAGTTCAGATTCATTACACCACCGGTCAGCAATTTATTAGCACCGTTCATTTCCACATTAAAGTCGATCATGTAATCATCTTTCTTAAGTATGTAAACATGCTTTACAGGAATACTACCTGAGCTATCAGATGAAGGAAGCGAAAATGAAACCGTCTTTGAACCGTCAGTATTTGTAGTTATTACAGGATCAGAAAAAAAGAAATCAGTGATGTCTGCTACTTTTCCTTCTGCTGTATTGATCGGGTAAGAAAGTTTATCATAATCAGTGCCAGCCAATTTTACCAAATTGCTATCCCTGGTTTTAAAATTTTTGAGTTCAACAAATTTTGGCCGACCTCCTTTGTTAGTAAAACTGATACGCAATAAATCATTTTCAACCACTGTTATTTTTTCAGTACCAGTAATTGCATTTTGAAAATTGCCGGCTTTACTTATTTTATTTGCAGAGTCAGCATGGAGTGAATCAATTTTTGCTGTGGCTGAATCAACTTTTGGAGCATTTGCTTTTTTTATGCTATCCTCACGTTGCTTTTTCTGTAGTATCTCAAGCTGGATTGCCTGGTTCTTTTTCTGATCTCGGGAATTGATCCAGAAAAAGCCTACAAACAGTACACCCAACAAAGCGAAACCAATAATGGTATTACGATCAAAGTTCATTCCTTGGAAATTTAATTAAGGCGGCAAAGATAGGTGTTCGGAGGCAGTCGTCCGTAGTTGATAATCAGAAGTCGGTGAATGGAAATTCCGAATTAAAAAACCTGAAACATGGTCAGTATTCCTGACTCCGAACTCCCGATTCCAAACTATTATATCATCTCGCTTTGAAGCAACGGGTTTTTCACCTCAGTTTTTTTTTCCGAAAATTCTTTAGCTGCTTTGATAAAGCTTACAAAGATCGGCTGAGGGTTTTCAACTGTGCTTTTTAATTCCGGGTGGTATTGTACACCGACGAAAAATGGATGTGCTGGTATCTCAATTATTTCAACCAGGTTGGTTGCAGGGTTTTTACCGCTGGCAATCATACCTGCAGTTTCATACTGTTCAAGATATTTATTATTAAACTCCCAACGATGCCTGTGACGCTCAGTTATATTTTCTGAATTGTAAATTCTATTTGCCAATGTTCCCGGCTTAATAGCACATGGATACGAACCTAACCGCATCGTACCACCTTTTGCAGTTATCTTTTTCTGTTCTTCCATCAAATCGATAACAGGGTCGGGAGTGTTTAAATCCATTTCTGTAGAATGTGCTTGCTTCATACCTAAAATATTTCTTGCAAACTCAATTACCGCCATCTGCATACCCAAACAAATTCCGAAGAATGGTAAACTATTTTCACGGGCATATTTTACAGCCACTATTTTTCCTTCCACTCCACGATGACCAAAACCCGGAGCTACCAGTAATCCATCGAGACCGGCTAACTTTTCAGCTACATTATCATCTGTAATAAATTCACTGTGCACATTCACCACCTGCACCTGGCATTCATTCATTGCACCCGCATGTATGAATGATTCCAAAATAGATTTATAGGCATCCTGTAGTTCGATATATTTTCCAATCAAACCAATAGAAACTTTACTTTTCGGATATTTTAATTTATCCAAAAACTCTTTCCATTTACCAAGCTCAGCTTCCTTATACCCTGTTATATTTAATTTCTTCAGACAGATCACATCCAGTCCTTCACGCATCATTGCAAGTGGCACTTCATAAATAGTAGGTGCATCGGCAGCTTCTATCACTGCTTCCTGTCTTACATTACAAAACTGGGCAATCTTTCTTCTCAATTCAGGACCTAGTTGTCTTTCGGTACGGCAAACAATTATATCAGGATGCACACCTTCCTGGCTCAGCATCTTTACACTGTGCTGGGTAGGTTTTGTTTTTAATTCTTTTGCAGCTTTTAAATAAGGTATAAGTGTAAGATGAACAACAACAGTATCCTCTTCAGGTAGCTCCCATTGCAACTGGCGCACAGCTTCTACAAACGGTAAGCTTTCGATATCACCAACTGTTCCGCCAATCTCTGTTATTACTACATCAAACTGGCCGGTTTGCCCCAGTTGCAGCATCCGTCTTTTTATTTCATCTGTGATATGCGGAATTACCTGGACGGTTTTTCCAAGATAAGCCCCTTCTCTTTCTTTATTGATCACTGTTTGATAGATACGTCCAGTCGTTACATTGTTTGCCTGGGAAGTAAACAAGTTCAAAAATCTTTCGTAGTGTCCAAGGTCCAGATCAGTTTCAGCGCCGTCTTCTGTTACATAACATTCACCATGTTCGTAAGGGTTTAGCGTACCGGGGTCAACATTAATGTAAGGGTCCAGTTTTTGAATGGTAACACGCAGGCCTCTTGCCTGCAAAAGTTTGGCAAGCGATGCTGCAATGATGCCCTTTCCCAAAGAGGAAGTAACACCACCCGTTACAAAAATATATTTAGCCATATCAGGTTATTTTCAGATTTAGTTTAATACAAAAGGATCCCATGTCAATTGTTTTTTCTCATCCGCATAAACAAAAAAAAACGCCCCACTGTCAATTCTCTCAATGTTCAAATAACCTTCTATTGACTCAGTTCACAACCAGTAAAAATCGTTGAAAAATTTCCGGTCCAATCTTGACCCATCGTATGGAAACTGTAATAATATTTCCGGGAGGTCGTACAAAACTAAAAGAAATAATCTTACTGTAAAAATTGAATTGATTTTTTGTGGAAAAGTAAGGAGGGTTTGAAATTACTAACCGGTTTTAAAAGGAAAAACTACCCTTGTATTCTGCGCTGACCCTTTGCCAATCACGGTTTTGGTAAAAACTAACAACCCTTTCCTATTTTTTGTAATCCCGGATTTCAAGAGCCAAAGAATGCGCTGAATAAAGCAGATGGGAATAAATTTATTTCTGTATGAGTATTATTTACCATTGGGTAGATGGTAAAGACATTATTTATTCAACCTCTTTTTATTAAGTTCCGGGGTTTTGGCCCGGCTGATATTACGTTCTATTACACTCAGCAAATGCTTTGATTCAAAAGGTTTTTCAATAAAATCGTCTGCCCCCGCATAAGTGGCTGCGGCAGCTATATCCGGCGAAGCGGAGATCATTACAATAGGGATATTACTTGTAGAAGGATTATTTTTTAAATAACGGCAAACTTCCAGCCCATCAACACCCGATAAGAGTTTATCGATCAGGAAAAGGTCAGGGATTTTAAAATTGTTTTTGAATATTTCATTCGCATCCTCTTTCAATTCAATATCATAACCGGCCTTTGCCAAA
This sequence comes from Bacteroidota bacterium, assembly GCA_005882315.1. Classification (NCBI taxonomy): domain Bacteria; kingdom Pseudomonadati; phylum Bacteroidota; species Bacteroidota bacterium. The sequence continues at coordinate 75,697 of VBAR01000002.1, read as the reverse complement.
ATGATCTTAAATATATCCCTGAGACTGGAATCATCATCTGCAACGAGAATTTTCTTCTTCATTGTTAATGGCTGGGCAAAAGCCATGCCTTTACCACCTGGACCAATTGTTTTCTTTCCTCCCCTGTTTGTCTTTATCTTCATAATCTTAACGTTTAAACGGTAGTGAAAAGCAGAAAGATGATCCTTTGCCTTCTGTACTTGTTACACTCATAATGCCACCCTGCCTTTTCACAATTTCAGCTGCAATATATAAGCCCAACCCAAGACCGGGGAAAGTATTCAACAACGGTTCTGTTACCCTGAAAAATTTGTCGAATACTTTGTCTACAAGATTTGCGTTTATTCCTATTCCAAAATCCTGCACACAAACGGTTACTTGTTCCGCCTCAGTTTTTGAGGAAACTATTACCTGTTTTGCGCCAGGAGAATATTTAATAGCATTACTGAGAAGATTGGTGATCACCTGCCCGATCCTGAAACGATCGCCAAACAATTCTGCTTTGCCATCAAGTTTTAAAATGATCTTATGTGTTTTAGATGCTCTTTGCATATCCTCAGCCACTTCCTTTATCAACTCATTCATATTGTAATTCTCTTCTCTGAATTTTAATTTACCTCCTTCAATGCGTGTAAAATCCAGCAGGTCCACGATCAATACATTCAAACGGTCCACCTGTGCCTCCATCTTGTGCAATAATTCCACAGATTTTTTATCATGAGCCTTCGCAAATACATCCTGCAATATTTGGGAATAGGCTTTTATACTTGTTACCGGCGTTTTTAATTCATGACTGGCAATGCCAATAAATTCATCCTTTTGCTGTTCGAGGATCTTGCGATCTGTTATATCACGATAAGTGGCGATAATGCCATTGATCCGTATATCATCCATCATGTTACGGCATACGGCATCAATAGTGCGATAAGTTCCATTTTTATGCTGCAGACGGAACTCGACATTAATGTTTTGCCCGGGATTGGCGACGGCACTTTCCAGCATTTCAATTTTTTTCTTTTTGTCATCCGGGTGAACAATCGAATGTTTAATTATATTTTTTCCCATTCTTTCTTCCGGTGTATATCCCAGCACAGTTTCTATAGCCGGACTTTCATACATTATAGTTCCATCGGGGTCGAAGATCGTTATGATGTCAAAAGCATTTTGCAGCAGAATCTTGAATCTCTCTTCACTTTCTTTTAATTGGACCTCTGCAATTCTTTTTTCTGTAATATCTTCAATTGCTAACAGGATCAATGAATCATTCTCACCCAGTGGAATTCGTTGGGCATTTAATAGCATTACCTTTTGCCCGATACTGAGAAACTTATGACTTACTTCAAAATTTACCACATCAACATTTTCTGATTGTACCCGGAGCAGTTGCTCTCTTAATTCCGGAATATCCCATTGATGGTTTCCTAATTCAAACAGGTAGCGGCCTTCTGTGTCCCTTGGATTTGAATGAAATGTGTTATAAAATCCTTTATTGGCAGATTTTACGTGCAGATCCCCGGAAAGTATTATAAGTGATTCATGTATGGTTTCTACAATGGCTCTTTTATATTCACTAAATTCTTTTAATTCCAGGTTACGATTTTGTAATTCTTCATTAATAGTTATCAGCTCTTCATTGGTTGATTGCAACTCTTCTCTTGAAGTTTCCAATTCTTCATTAATGCTTTGCAATTCTTCATTGGACGAAAGAACTTCTTCGTTGGATGACTGTAATTCCTCGTGGGCCGCTTCAAATTCTTCACTGATTATTTTCAGGTGTTCTTTTGCACCTGCCAATTCCTGTTCCAGTTCGCTGATACGTTTTTCATTTATATTTTTCTGAACTTTCTTGCCGTTATCTTTTGGGGCCGGCAATAAAGAACGTTTTGATTCTTTAAATAAAATAAGAAAGTGTGGACTGCTGGATGGGGTTTTAAGCGGATTTACCTCGATCTCTATTTCTCTTGAATGCCCGTTATCTGAAATAACAAGACCCGCTTTTTTCACAGCTATTTTTTCTTTTTTGGCCCGGTATAAAAGCTTTCTCAGATCAAAGGCAAGGTCATCCCGCACCAATTTTAAAAGATGCAGGCTTGCCTTTCCTGATGCAGGTTGTAAATAATGAGAAGCTGTTCCAAGAAATCGTTGTACCTGCAGGTCCTTATCAACGACTACGCTGGCAGGTATATAACGTGAAAGCAATATCTTTTCTATTTCCTTATCGATATTATTATTCGAAATGCCGGTAGCTAAATTTTTCTTATGATCAGGAATATTTTTATCCTGATAATAATTGGGGGGCTGGATCGTGAAATTTCCATTTGTTGGCCCCTCCTTTCTTTTATAAACCTTATTCTCTTTATCTGCTACAGTAAATAATTCCTGAGCACTGCTGATCGTTTCTGATTTACCCAGGAACAGGTAGCCTGTAGGTTTTAGCGCATAATGGAATGTAGTGAGTATTTTTTTTTGACCAATATGCTCCAGGTATATCATTACATTCTGGCAACTGATCATGTCCATTCTTGAAAAAGGAGGATCCTTGAGAAGATTATGCGGTGCAAAAACACAAATATCCCTGATAGATTTTACTATCTGGTAGCTGTTATCCACCTTTATAAAATACTCCTTCAACCTTTTTGGAGAAACATTTTCCAGCAAGCCTCTTGAATAAACCCCCATCCTGGCTTTTTCTATCGCCTTTTCGTTAATATCTGTAGCAAAGATCTGTACAGGTGTTTGAATAGATCTTCCCTTTAGAAATTCGAAAAGACAAATAGCAATAGAATAAGTTTCCTCGCCACTTGCACAAGCAGGTATCCAGATGCGAAGAGCATCGGTTGGATTTCTATCCTTCATCAGCGCCGGGAAAATTTTTTCTACCAAAAAAGCATAGGAACCGGGCTCACGGAAAAAACTTGTCACATTGATCAAAAGATCACTATACAATAGTTCTACTTCATCAGGATTTTGCTGTAAAAACTTTACATAATCAGCAGCTTTGGTTTTTCTGTGCAAAAGCATCCGGCGCTGAATGCGGCGATTAATTGTATTTGGTTTATAATAAGAAAAATCAATACCACGTTTATTATGCAACAGGAAGAAAATTTTCTTTAATTCAGTTTCGCTGGTTTCCGTTTCGGCTGGTTTACTGGCAGAGTTAATTGAATTAATAATTTTTGGAAAATCTTCCAGTTGCTTTGCTATTTCTTTTGGAGATAGTATAAAATCAATAAAGCCGGTATCGATGGCACTAAGTGGCATGCCCATGAATTTTGCCGAATCATCCTGCGCAAAGGTGATCCCGCCTTCTGCTTTTATTGATTGAACCCCGACAGAACCATCCGTTGCCGAACCGGAAAGTATAACAGCAATTGCTTTGTTTTTATAAACCGGTGCCAACGCATTTAAAAAGAAATCTATTGAATGATAAACCCCATCTGATTTGATACGGGGAGAAAGTCTTAAATGACCATCTGTAATGCTCATATATGTGTTAGGCGGGATCACATATACATTATCTGCCTTCACTTCCATACCATCTTTCACCTGGTGAACAGGCATACTTGTTTTTCTTTCCAGCAATTCAGGTAAAATACTTTCATGATCAGGTGCAAGATGCTGAATGATAACATAGCTCATTCCAAGATCAGGAGATATGTTTTCCAATAATTTGGAAATGGCTTCAATACCGCCGGCAGAAGCACCAATAGCTACTATAGGAAAATCTTTAAACCTGGCAGGTTTTTTATCTTTTCTTTCAATTGATTTTTTAGAAATTGAACGAGGGGGGGCCTTACGCTTGTTTTTACCAGCGGTGCTAAGTATTTTTTTCTTATTGGTGATTTTCGTTTGCTTCTTTGAACCCTTTCGATTCATTGTTGATTCTTTGATGTTTTGGTACACCTAAGAGTTTCATCAGGATGTGTTGGAGATAAAATTTTTAACAAGGTAACATTTATACCCCCCCCCCCACTATTTTTCAATGAGTTTTTTTTCGGCTTTTTGAATTCAGTTGCATTGCAACAGTTTCATTACTTTTAATGTTAAACCATGATTATGAGAAAAATATTTTTTGTTATTTGTTTTGGAATATCCGGACTTACAGTTTTTTCACAAAAAACTTATATCTGGTGTGGTACATTGATCGATGCTATTTCTGATGCACCAAAAAGCAACGTAACTATTGTGATCGATGGGAATAAAATTGTTTCTATAGAAAACGGATTTACCAATTTGCCTGCCGGAGCAAAATCTGTTGACCTTAAGACCAAAACTGTTATGCCCGGATGGATGGATATGCATGTACATCTTGAACAGGAAACTAATCCCAACCGTTACCTCGAAGTATTTCAATTGAATCCTGCCGATATCGCATTTAATTCTATTCGTTTTGCTGAAGTGACACTTATGAGTGGCTTTACAACTGTCAGGGATCTAGGTGGCAGTGGAGTAAATATTTCTTTGCGCAATGCCATTAATAAAGGATTGGTAAAAGGTCCCAGAGTATATACGGCCGGAAAAGCGATTGGAACAACCGGCGGACACGCAGATCCCACGAATGGATATCGCAAAGATCTAATGGGAAACCCCGGTCCGAATGAAGGGGTTGTAAATGGAGTTGATGATTGTCGCCAGGCTGTAAGGCAGCGTTATAAAGACGGAGCTGACCTCATAAAAATTACTGCTACCGGTGGTGTATTAAGTGTTGCTAAAAGCGGACAAAATCCTCAATTTACAGAAGAGGAGATAAAAGCTATCGTGGAAACAGCAAAAGATTATGGATTTAAAGTAGCAGTACATGCTCATGGTGCAGAAGGAATGAAACGGGCCATCCGTGCCGGTGTAAATTCAATTGAACACGGATCATTAATGGACGACGAAGCAATTGAGTTATTTAAAAAATACGGAACATGGTATGTGCCAACTATTACTGCAGGACAGGCTGTTGCTGATTCTGCAAAAAAACCAGGCTACTACCCACCACTGGTTGTACCTAAAGCATTGGAGATAGGCCCTAAAATAAAAGGCACTTTTGCAAAAGCATATAAGGCTGGTGTAAAAATTGCTTTTGGTACCGATGCCGGTGTTTACAAACATGGACTGAACTGGCTTGAATTTAAGTATATGATAGAGGCAGGAATGCCTGCAATGGAAGCGATAAAATCAGCAACGATCAATGCAGCTGATCTGTTAGGAGAAAAAGATAAACTGGGAAGCATCGAAACAGGGAAACTGGCCGATATAGTAGCTGTAGATGGTAATCCGTTGACAAGCAGCGATGCCTTCAACAAAGTAGTCTTTGTGATGAAAGACGGTGTGATCTATAAACAATAAAAATGAAGCGTTGGTGTTTGATATTTTTCATAAGCATCTTCAAGATGCCAGTGGCTGTATGGGGGCAGCGAATGTCAATGGTATATACTCCATCACCGAATTTTCTGCAAACACATCTTGTATCGCCCAACTTATTACCTGTTGCTAAAAATAATTTACCTGTTTACCGCATTGAAATAATAGATAACCGGTTTGATAATACCAAAATTGGTTTTCACCCGGAATATAAAAAAGCCCCAAGGGAAATACGTCTTGCCACTCCGCTTAATGAGATCATAAAAAATATTTTTACGCAAGGTATTGGCCTGGATGAAAATGCTGACCGGAAAATGATCATAGTGATACAGAAATGCTGGATCACTTATCATGCAGATAGCAGGTATAATATTTTGAAAAAAAACCTGCTATCGGAACTGCAATACAATATTGAATGCTTTACGGCCCGTGATACTAATTATTATCCACTGAAAAGATTTACCGGGAACATAAACCTTAACTATGATGAAGAAATTACAAGCCAGCATTTGTTTGACTCGCTGGTTCATTTAATTCAACTGGAGATTCCTAAATTAAAAACCGGGGAACGAGAAAGCTCAAAAAATGTTATTTCAGAAGACAGGCTGGATAATTATATCATTAAAAAAAAATCATCTGTACCACGCCGTTATACTTATGGTGTTTACATGAGCTATGAAGATTTTTTAAACCAAAAAGCCATTACTGACAGCATTGATATTATTCCTTATAAAGATTATTATGAAAGAGATGTTGTGGCTGCACATGTGAACATTATTAAGAACGGACTTGTGGAACCCTGTACCAAATACTGGGGATACTATAATGGCCGATATCTTTTTTACAATACAGGCAATGGATACTTCATACGTTTATTTCCTGTTGGCGGACAATTTGTTTTTGCTGATCTTCAACAAGTGGCATTAAACTCCAAGAAGAAATCAATTACAAGTGAAATACTGATTGGCAAAACCACTTATGATATCATAAAAGATTATGGCAAGGCCTATCACCTTTTCTTTCAACTGAATTATGAAGATGGAAAACTGTATTGATCAGTCGCAGTCTGCAATCGCCATTCGGCAGTCAAGTACCTATAAAACTGCTTTTACTCTATTATCAATAAGAATATCAAATTAAAGATTGGGTGTCTGGTCTGCTGATTACCAACTGCAAACTGCTGACTGGTGATTGCCGATTGCTACCTCAGGTTTTCCAGCATATCAGAAGTCATTCTTTCCAGGTCATATTCTTCTTTCCAGCCCCAGTCCCTTCTTGCAACCGAATCATCAATGCTTTGCGGCCAGCTGTTAGCGATGTTTTGGCGATAGTCGGGTTTGTATGTTATAGAAAAATCAGGAATATGTTTTTTTATTTCAGCCGAAATTTCTTTTGGCGAAAAACTCATTCCTGAAATATTATAAGATGTACGAATAGAAATCTTTTCCGCCGGTGCTTCCATCAGTTCTATCGTTGCACGGATAGCATCCGGCATATACATCATCGGCAGGTAAGTATCTTCTTTCAGGAAACATTCATATTTTTTTTCTTCCAGTGCTTCATGATAAATTTCAACTGCATAATCTGTAGTACCACCACCCGGTGCAGATTTATAGGATATCAAACCGGGATAACGGAGACTGCGAACATCAATACCAAAACGATGATGATAATAATTGCACCAGAATTCACCGGCATATTTACTAATACCATAAACAGTTGTCGGTTCGATTATCGTTTGTTGCGGACAATTCTGCTTCGGACTTGTAGGGCCAAATACAGCAATGGATGAAGGCCAGTAAACTTTATGAATTTTTTCTTCTTTTGCAATATCAAGCACATTCAATAAGCCCTGCATATTCAAGTGCCAGGCAAGATGTGGATTTTTTTCTCCCGTTGCAGAAAGAATAGCTGCCAGTAAATAGATCTGTGTAAAATTTTGACGGATCACCTGCACATGCAACATTTCTTTATTCATTACGTCAAGGCTTACGTAAGGTCCCGTTCCTTCAAGTAAAGGATTTTGCTCCCGCAGATCGGAAGCAACCACATTTGCATTACCATATATTTTTCTTAATGCAAGAGTAAGTTCTACTCCTATCTGTCCGGAAGCACCAATAACTAGGATTTTTTCTTTAAGCATAGCAAACGATTAGGCACAAATGTCAAACTCCGGATTGCAAATTCCAAATCCTAATTCTTTTGATTGGCGACTTACTCAACCCCTTACCAGCAGCTAAGATTATACAAAGACTTTTGACTCCTTATCTTTGCCGCTATGGAAAAATTCCTGAAAGATTTATTTGCCCATCAATCATACGATGAAAACAATTTCTTTTTGATCGCAGGACCTTGTGTGGTAGAAAGCGAAGAAATGATCAATGAAATTGCAGATAAGGTTTCAACCATTTGCAAAAATCTTGGCATCCCTTATATTTTCAAAGCATCCTATAGAAAAGCAAACCGTACATCTGCTTCTTCATTTACCGGCCTTGGTGATGAAACTGCTTTAAAGATGATCGCTGACGTTAAAAAGAAATTTTCTTTACCAGCCACAACAGATATTCATACAGCACTGGAAGCAGCAATTGCTGCAAACTATGTTGATGTTCTACAGATACCGGCTTTTCTCTGTCGCCAAACTGATCTGTTAATTGCCGCTGCCGAAACAGGAAAAATCGTGAATGTAAAGAAGGGACAGTTTGTAAGTGGCGAAGCAATGCAATTTGCTGTAACAAAAATTCAAAACGCAAATAATAAAAATGTTTTGCTAACCGAAAGAGGAACCACATTCGGTTACCAGGATCTTGTTGTTGATTATCGTAATATCCCAATCATGAAACAATTTGCGCCGGTAGTAATGGATTGTACGCATTCATTACAGCAACCCAATCAAACAAGTGGTGTGACTGGTGGCAATCCGCAAATGATCGGCACTATTGCCAAAGCAGCTATCGCAACCGGTGCTGATGGTTTGTTTATAGAAACACATCCCAATCCTTCCATTGCAAAAAGTGATGGAGCCAATATGCTCAAGCTTGATCTGCTCGAAGATCTGTTAAAGCAATTAGTAAAACTTAGAAAAGCAGTTGTCTGAAAATAAAACAGTCCCGACTTTTGACCGGGACTATTTTTCTTTATTGCTGATAGATGTTCCTACTGCTACTGGTGCAGGAACATTGTATCCACTGTTGTTACTGTATTTAGCACTACAGGAATATTTAATCGAAAACTATCTCTGAATGTACTATTGGAAGGCATATAGTATAACTTATAATTACCTGCTGGCAAGCCTTTGATCATATACCCGCCGTTGGTGCCCGTAAATGTGCTCACTGTATCCGGGCCAAGAATTGCATGTACTACTGTCTGGAAAGTATCAGGTCTTACAAAACCTTTTATGGATCCGCCGACAGCAGACAATACTGTTCTGATTACCGGTTTGAGTTTGTATTTCTTATTGCCTGTTTTTACTATTGATTTAGCTACATCAAAATCCAGGGTGATCACATAAAGAATACCATTTACAACATCCGCATGTATATTCAGTTTAAGACCGCTTTGCTCTGCACTGGGTGTTTCTAATTTTATCATCGTTGGGTCGCCCTGTAGTTTCACAAAATTATCGGGTCCCAATATCAAACGCATTTGCTCCAAACGTCCTGAAGGAATATCAGCATCGGCCAGCAATGTATCATTGTCATTTACTAAGGTAAGCAGATCATATACTCCTGGATTTACACCTTGCAGGCTTTGCCAACCGTTCACAGAGTCGCCGCTTACATTGATCTGCACATCCCGTACATCAATGAATACTTTTTCATAATCACCGGGGTCATCCGTAAGGTAAACCTGGAGTTTTGCTTTATTAGCTCCGTCTGTTCCGGAACCGCCTTTTTTACAAGCTAATAAACTGATGCTGAGGGTAGATACGAATAGGGCAGAGTACAATAAAATCTTTTTCAAGGTTTGTGTTTTTAGTAGAACGAATAAGACAAGATTGGTGCCAAAACAGGAAAGATCTAAGGGTTTTTCATGTTTCGGATCATACAGCAGAAGCAATTTTCCGATTCCCGCCATCATTGTTTTAATAAAAAAAATACAACCTGCTTTTCCAAAGATGTTTAAAAATACTTACCTGTGTGGGAACGCTGATTTTTTTTGATGAGTGCCGGTGCGCCGGTAAAAATTACTTCACCGCCTGCATCACCTGCTTCTGGTCCGAGATCGATAAGCCAATCGGCGCTACGTATAACATCGGTATTATGTTCGATAACAATAATGGAATGCCCCTGTTCAATGAGTGCATTGAATGATGTAAGTAATTTTTTTATATCATGAAAATGTAACCCCGTTGTTGGTTCGTCGAAGATGAAGAGAATTTTATCCGTTGCATTTTTCTTACCGAGAAATGAAGCCAGCTTTACCCGTTGCGCTTCACCACCTGATAACGTATCTGATGATTGACCGAGTTTGATATAACCCAACCCAACATCACTCAGCGGTTGTATAGCCCTGTAAATGAAAGGCTCAGTAATAAAAAAATCTATTGCTTCATCCACACTCATATCTAAGACATCAAAAATACTTTTGTCTTTATACTTTACTTCCAATACTTCTTCTTTAAATCTTTTTCCGCCACAGCTTTCACAAACAAGATGTACATCGGCAAGGAACTGCATCTCTACTACCTGTTCGCCTTCTCCTTTGCAGGTATCGCATCGTCCACCATCTACATTGAATGAAAAATGTTTAGGCATAAAGGCACGCATCTTACTCAGCGGTTGCTTGGAATACAGGTCTCTTATTTCATCATATGCTTTGATGTACGTAACCGGGTTGCTGCGTGATGATTTACCAATGGGATTCTGATCTATCATTTCAATTTGTGCAATACCATCTACATCACCAGTTATAGCTTTATGAAAACCTACCTTATCACCAAACTCACCTTTTATTTTTTGTAAGGCAGGATAAAGAATTTGTTTTACTAAAGTCGTTTTGCCACTTCCGCTGACACCACTCACTACGCAAAGCACATTTAATGGAAACTCAACTGTTATGTTTTTTAAATTATGCTGTCTTGCCCCTTCTACTTTTATACTACGGTTCCATTTGCGTACAGACTTAGGTGGTTCAATTTTCAATTTACCGCTCAGGTATTTTCCTGTAAGACTCATCGGGTTCGAAATGATATCATCATAATCACCCTCGGCTATTACTTCGCCACCCAGGTGAGATGCCAGCGGTCCCATATCAATAATATGATCAGCTTCACGCATCATCATTTCGTCATGCTCAACTACAACAACAGTATTACCGAGGTCACGTAAACTTTTTAATACCCGAATAAGATTGGCAGTATCCCGTGAATGCAAACCAATAGAAGGTTCATCGAGTATGTACAATGAATTGGTAAGATTGCTGCCTAAACTTCTTGTCAATTGTATCCGTTGGCTTTCTCCACCACTTAATGAATTGGCAAGACGATTCATGGTGAGATAACCCAGACCAACATTTAATAATGTATCGAGCCGATTATTTATTTCTATTAAAATTCTTTTTGAGACCTGCCTGTCGTATTCACTGAGCTTCGCATCCAGTTCATCAAACCATTTTTTTAAATCCTTTGTTGGCAGCTCACTTAGTTCTCCAATATGTTTTTCATACACTTTTACATACAGCGCTTCTTTGCGCAAACGATAACCTTTACATTCTGTACATTGAGTACGGCCGCGGTAGCGGCTTAATAAAACCCTGTACTGCACTTTGTATAACTGAGATTCTACATCTTTAAAAAAATCATTGATGCCAATTCCATCCACACCTTCCCATAATTGCTGTATTTGTTTATCAGTTAAATCAGCAATGGCTTTATGAATTGGAAAGTTCACCAGCTTTGACCGTTTGATAAATTGCTGACGCCACCAATCCAACTTTTCTCCTCTCCATGCCGCCACAGCCCCATCATACACACTCAATCTTCTGTCGGGTATCACCAGGTCAGCATCAATACCCAGCACCTGGCTGAAGCCTTCACATACCGGACATGCACCAAATGGATTATTAAAGGAAAAAAGATTGGGCTGCGGTTCTTCGAACAGCATGCCGTCCAATTCGAAACGGTTGTTGAAATGGTGAATTGCCGGTTTTGAATCACCAGTTGTCTGCACTTCGAGATAAACATCACCTTCACCTTCGTAAAAAGCTGTGCCAATAGAATCTGATAATCGATGGATATCATCTTCATCAAAATCTTTTACCACAATTCTGTCAACAAGAATATAATCAGGAGCCTTTGACTTAAGCTCTTTATCATTTAATTCAAGCAGTTCTTCGATCCTCATTATTTCACCTGCATGATACATCCTTGAGAAACCTTTTTGGACCAAAATGTTTAGTTCTTCTTTAAGGTTCCTGTTTTTATGTTGCTTGAGTTTGGTAAGAATATAAACACGATCGCCTTCATTCAATTTCTTTATCGCCTCAACCACATCCTTTACATCATCCTTTTTTACCTGTCGGCCCGAAACAGGTGAGTACGTTTTTCCGATCCTTGCAAACAATAATCGGAGATAATCGTACAACTCTGTCATACTGCCAACTGTACTACGGGGTGTTCTTGTTATTACTTTTTGTTCGATGGCAATGGCCGGACACAATCCTTTTATGTAATCCACATCCGGTTTGTTCATCCGGTTCAGGAACTGGCGGGCATAGGCACTCAGACTTTCAGCATATCGCCGCTGGCCTTCAGCATAAAGAGTATCAATAGTTAGTGAGGACTTACCCGAGCCGGATACCCCTGTGACTACAATCAGCTTATTACGGGGAATTTCGACCGAAACATTCTTGAGGTTATGCACCCTTGCACCTTTAATAAAGATGTTTGTTGCGGAAATTACGGAACTGCTTTTCGGGGATTTCTGCCCTTTTATTAATTCACTCATATCACGAAGAGCAAATGTAAAGCCTTATCCAATGCGTATTTGAGGGAATCATTAACATTTTTTTTACCAAATTGGGGCAACAAACGCAATAAAATATTTGGAGTAACTCAAGAAAGTTTTACTTTTAAAGTCCAATATCCAAATAAACAAAATGAAAAACCAAAAACACTTCCCGCCTATAGCATAAACATCTACACGACGAATTTTTACTGTTTTAAATTTTACTGTCAACCAATATCCTTAAACCAGTCTGTTTGTACTACCGCAACCAGGCAAAAACTAGTTAGTTTATGAAAGCACTATCCAAAAAAACGGATCACGAACTGATCCAACTTTTCACCGAGGGGAATTCTGATGCATTAGAAGCATTGGTATTACGTCATAAAGAGAAGTTATATACTTCAATTTTGTTCCTTGTAAAAGACAAATACCTTGCCGAAGACATTTTCCAGGATGTTTTTATCCGCATTATTGATACCATGCGTGGTGGCCGCTACACCGAAGAAGGAAAATTTCTTCCATGGGCTATGCGAATAGCACATAATTTATGCGTGGATCATTTCCGTAAAGTAAAACGTACGCCTACTATCCGTAACAGCGAGAACAATGACATTTTTGATGTAATAAAATTCAGTGATGAATGTGCGGAGACAAAAATGACCCGCCAGCAAAGTCATGACCGTGTTAGAACGATGCTTGATCAATTACCCGAAGATCAACGTGAAGTAATAGTGTTACGTCACTTTGCCGATTTAAGTTTTAAAGAAATAGCAGCAATGACTGATTGTAGCATTAATACGGCACTCGGTCGTATGCGTTATGGTTTGATCAACCTGCGCAAAATGATGATACAAAAACAAATTGCTTTATAAATCCAAGTTCTTGTCATCCTGTGTCTCCGCCGGAGAGAATCAGAAACAGTAACATGTTTTCGATTGCTTACAACCGGGCTGGCATAGGATGACACTTAATTAAACCGCCGCTACAAGGAGAAAAACCATTGTATGCGGCGGTTTTGTATTTTGATCTTCTGTGAATTATTTTTTTTCGCTTACTTCTTTATGTGCATCGAGTCCGCATTTCAGCCATTCGATAAACTCATCCGCATCGGGTGTATAGTACTTTGTTTTTGTCAATGCTTTTTGATCGGCAGTGATGATGGCATATTGAGGTTGTGAAGTAGCGCCAAAGTTTTCAATTTGAAAAGTTGCCCATTTATCCCCTACCGTAATAATTGATTTCTCACTTCCATCAGAAAGTTTAACTGTTGTCCTTTCTGTAAGTGGTAGCTTTCTTCTTTCATCAACATATAATGAAACGACGACAAATTCATTCCGCATCAGGCTGTCAACAATTTTATTGGGCCATACTTTTTCCTCCATCCTGCGACAGTTAACGCATGCCCATCCTGTAAAATCAATCAGCACTGGTTTGTTTTCTTTTTTTGCCAAAGCCAATGCTTCTTTGTAGTCATTCTGCATAGGCTCAAATATTTCCTTATGCTTGGTTGCTGAACTATAAAGGCTATAAGTAGTACGCGGAGGCGGGAAACCACTGATCAATTTCAGATCAGCATACTTTGTATTTGTAAGTCCGGGTATAAGATAGATCGTAAAAGAAGCGAACAGTACGATAAAAGCAATCCGGGTAAAAGAATATTTTTTTACAGGGGAGCTGTGGGAAAACTTTAATAATCCAACGAGATATAAAACAGTTAACAATCCAATCAATATCCACAAGCCAATAAAGATTTCACGTTTTAGCAATCCCCATTGTTTAACCAAATCAGCATTAGATAGAAATTTTACTGCGAGTGCCAGCTCCACAAAACCTAATACCACTTTTACATCCGTCATCCAACCTCCGGATTTTGGCAATGATTGCAGCCAGGTAGGGAACATAGCAAACAAAGCAAACGGTAAACCCAAGGCTAATCCAAAACCGGCGGCCCCTGCAGTAAGTGGCCATGCTCCCTGGTCAGCCACGCCAACTAATAATGTGCCGAGAATAGGACCCGTACATGAAAATGAAACGATGGCGAGTGTCGACGCCATAAAAAAGATACCACCGATATTTCCAAGACCGGATTTAGAATCGACTTTATTGGCCAATCCCGACGGTAGCCCTATTTCAAACAGTCCAAAAAATGAAAGGGCAAAAAATACAAATATTGCAAAGAAGAAAATATTCAACCCAACATTGGTAGAAATATTATTAAAAATCTCTTTATTGATCGAGCTGCTGGCTACATGAAAGGGAACAGTTATTAAAACATAAATAAGAAAAATAAAACTGCCATACATGATGGCATTTGCAACTCCTTGTTTTTTATCAACTGATTTCTTTGTAAAGAATGTAACTGTAACCGGAACCATTGGAAATACACAGGGGGTCAATAATGCGATCAACCCACCCAAAATGCCTAACAGAAATATGCTGAGTATGCTTTTATTTTTTGTTCCGTCATCACCGCATTTCTTTACAGGATCATAAATATCGATTGAAGCAACTTTAATAACCGAAGCAGTAGATATACCGCCTTCTAATGCAACTGAAAAATTCAACGGCAGATCGCCTAAAAAAGTCGTACCATTTCCGAAGTAATAAGTTAAAGTACCCTGTAACTCTGCCGGTACCACATCTTTGAACGCAATGCTTGCTTTCCATTCTGTTGGTCCTTCATATACTTTTACCGATGCGTTCTCAAAAAATGGACTATTGAAAGTTTTTGAAACGCCAGATTCAGCAAATTCTTTTTCGATTGTGATTGATGAATCTTTAATGATCATCTCAACTGCTTTTACACCGCCCGGCTCCTGGTTAGGTGCATATAACTGCCAGCCTGCGTGGCCCTGTGTAGAAAATATCAGTTCATATTTTTTATCTGCAATTTTTTTGGAAGAAACATTCCATTGATACTTTGAAACTGTATCCTGCGCTATTAATTTAGTATTAACGAGTGAAGCAATCAGTAGGAAAAATCCGGTAAGTATTTTTTTCGACATAGCAACTTATTAAAAAACAAACGGGTTCTCATAACAAGAACCCGTTTTATATAGGTTATATAAAAACAGTTCTGTTTATTTCAGCGCAACATTAAAATTAATAGTTTTCGGGGGCAGGCATTTTTTGTCATCGCAGGTTTGGAACTCTACACTTCCGCTCAGGTTAGTATTTACACTTCCCTTCAACTTTACCACTTGTACAAAATCGACTTTGTCGGAGTATTGGTTGGCAGAAAGACCCAATTCTTTGTCAACGAATTTTTCCATTTTACCTACTTCTTTGATCTTTCCATCGAGTTTTAGTAACGGGTTGGCAGTAATTGTAAAAGAGGTAGGGTTTGCAACTGCATCTTCGGGCTGAGTTTGTGAATACAAGTGCCAGCTTTTCTGTATCGTAGCAGTCATATGCACTTCAAAAGTTTTATCATCAACCTTCTTTGCTGAAAACGTCCAGCTTATGGGGTTTTGTGCATATACAAATGCTCCTATAAAAAGTGTAGCAATAGAAAAAAAGAGTTTCTTCATATTTTATTTATTTCTATCATACAAAAATCATTATTTTTTTCTTGACTGTCTGTTAAAATTTTGCATTACCAAAGTAACCCTATTTGAACTGCAATATTGTAACAAAACGGACAAACGGGAAGAGGAATTTTACGAACAGGCTGTATTAGCTGACCAATTCTTCTGCCATAAGCAGGGTCCGTATGATCTCATGGCCATCTGTGTTGCCAAGAGCAGCAGAGGTTGCCCTTTCAGGATGTGGCATCATACCAAACACATTACGATTAGCATTGCATATACCAGCAATATTCCTGGTTGAGCCATTCGGATTAGACGCATCAGTGATCCTTCCTTTTTCATTACAGTAATAAAATATCACCTGGTCGTTTGCTACAAGTCCGTCTAATGTTTTTTCATCTGCATAATATCTTCCTTCGCCATGGGCAATAGGAATTTTATAAATACGATCGCTATTATTATTGGTAAGCAAAACATTTTTGCAAGCAAACTGCTGATGCCCGTTTCGCAATAAACCTCCGGGCAATAAATGACTTTCACATAAGATCTGGAAACCGTTGCACACACCAAATACTTTTCCGCCGGCATTTGCAAATTCAATAACACTTTGCATCATAGGGCTAAAGCGGGCAATAGCGCCACAACGTAGATAATCGCCATAAGAAAAGCCACCGGGCAAAATGATGCAATCTTCTGTATTGAATTTACTAAGGTCTTTATCTTTATGCCAAAGCATACTTACATCCTGCCCGAGATCATATTTCAACGCATCATACATATCCCTGTCACAGTTAGATCCGGGAAAAACTACAACTCCAAATTTCATTGAGATGATTTTTTAAAAAGAAGAACAAAGATAAGGATATCGATAAAGTGAAGGAGGGACAGTTGCCAGTTATTATCCACTTTTCATATGGTCATTTAATCAATTCCACCCATGTTCATAATACTGGTAATAAAGAATAAAAGCAACAGATAACCAGAAAAATAGTAAAGGAACGATGCGCCATGCTGTGTACATATATGAGCTGGCATGAAATGCAGCAAATGGAACAACAATAAGCACCCAGTTTTCGAGATTTATCCCGGGCTGTAAAAAAGGTACTAAAACCGCTCCCAGCATATATAGTAAAAATAAGCTCCACGCCTTCCGGATATTGATCAGCATCTTGCGCAGGTTGTCCTGCACATACCAGGCTCCGGTAAGAAAAGGGATCACTAACAAGCTAAGGCCGCCGGCAAGAAAGAGGTTTTGTTGAAGTTGTGGAAATCCGAAACTAAGTTGTGGGATCAATGCAGAAGGATCCCATCTGTCAGTTAAATAAAGCCAGCCCCCATAAAAATAGACCGGTGTTGTAAGTCCAACTAAAAAAAGTAACCATTCATTTAATCGAAAAGGCCGAATGACCATCATGGCAAGAAAAACCCAAAGCACAAACACAATGACAGGGAAGAAAAAGAAGGTGGCAACGCCTAAAATAACACCACAATTAAATACAGGGCCTTTTGCCTCAGACTGATTATACGTTTTGAAAAGTATGATTAAAATGAGCAGTAAGAAAGTATTAATGAGCATCGGATCGGAAAACTGGTTCCATTCAGGAAACAACGATGTAATGACAAGGTAACTGAGGCCGGGCAAATAATTCTGGCGATTGAGCATCCGCTGGCTATTCATAAAACTATTCAGCATGATGGCTTGCACAAACAATATAATAACACTTAGTAATGGGTATAATGCATGAAAATGCTGGTTGTATGGATTTAAAAAATTGACAAGTATTTTATACAAAAAACCGTCATACTCATTTACAACAGGTGTGTAGTAGGTTGTAAAAACAGGAAGTTTGATGAGTATCCCGAAAAGAAGCAGTAGAAAAAAATTAACCGGATTTTTTTGTTTGAATATTCCTATCACAGATAAAGGATTAAAAGGTGAGTGTTATTAATACTCAGAAAACCTCACATCCGGTTTTCACCGGTACACTACTCACTAATTGAATTCAATTTTCGCAAAGCAAATAAAATTATTCCTGGCATAACAGGGTATGATAACCTGTTTCGTACTTACCTGTTTACCATATCTTGCCATAAACTCATAACCCTTGTCAAGGTTTTTCAAGGTAGGGTTACGGCTTACACTCCCATCCCGGGTAACACTGAAATCATTTAATAAAAGTACTCTTTTCTCCTGCACATTGAAAATAAAGTGGAGTTGACCTCCGGTATTTAGCATCTGGTAGGAAACAAGATGATCGGATTCATCATTGAACTGCTCTTTGGTGATGACATTATTCCATTCAAGGTTACCAGTTTTGTCAAATGAGAAAATAACAATATTTTCTGCCTGGTAACGCTCAGACTGGGTATTACTACTATTCCAAGCTGAACGTGACCAATAATTACCATTATAAGGTGAATTGATAGAATAATAATCAACCTGGGAAGTGTTCCAGGGCGAACGGTAGAGATAATCATACCTGTTCCAGGAATTATACCTGCTGGTGGTGTAGTAGCATTCCGTTCCAATAATAAAACCACCGTCCTTTCTGATCACAGTATTCCTTACAAAATAATCATTGAATGCCGCCCGCCAGTTACTGTTTTTATTAGCCTCCCGTCTTAACTCTTCGCTAAATTCAATTTTATTAAACATTACCTTCTCCCGGGAAGATTTATCCCACACCACGAAACAAAGTCCGTCAATATTTGATCGTTTCTGTGTATAAAAAAATGAAGTAAACAGGTAGCGCTTACTATAATTATCCACCTTTACCTGTATATCATCCAGGAGGATCTTATCAACAGGGATGGTATAATTAGTTAAACTGTCAACATCGCTGTATTTAACGATAAAACTTGCCTCGCTTATATTGTCACTATACTCCCTGTGTATTTTGGTAAATACCACGTCACCATCATTATCTACGTAAAACTCGCCAAGATGATCATTCCGCTCTTCCATTTTCAGCGTCATCCTGTCTTTCCGTTGCAATCCAAGCTGAAGATTAAAAAGTAAAGTAGTGATGGTGTAAAGCTTCCTGTTTCTTGAGTTGATCTTAAAAATAGCGATCTTGGTTTTATCCTCGCTTACAATAGCAGTATATATTTTATTATCGACGGTAAAATTGATGTGTGTTGTATCCAGTTGGATCAGTTCGGAAATTTTTTTTCCCATGCCATCTACTTTTACCGCCATACAATAAACAATATTTTTTTTCTGGTACTGGTAAAGCACATAACAGAAATCAGGGTATGGGAATAGATCCACATTGATCAACTTGTCATTTTCCGGGAGGTAATCCTGTTCAACGTTGGCTATTTCATTCATGTCGTTATCATAAATGGAGATGCTGTTGCTGTTCCGGATATTTTTATAGATCAAAAAATTACCGCCTACCTTACCTGCAATTTCAAAATTCATCCGGCGGGTATCATCTTTTCCCGGGGCGGAATAAATGATCCGTTGTGAGTATCCACAAAGGGCACAGAACAGAAAAAAAATAAATGGAGCAATCGTTTTCATCAAGGACATAGTTTTCATTTTTTTCACTTTCTAAAATTACAATATACGGGCCAAAACTGTTTCAAAAATTTATTGCCGTATGTCAAATAAAAGACAATTGTACAAGAGAGATGCTGTCTTCATTTTTATTACACACAAAAAAAGAATTGAAAAACAACCTTTCCCAATTTTTTTTCCATATAACTTTGTAAGATTGTTACCTGAGAAAATCTGTACCGGTCAACCCCCGGCCCGGAACTTCCTGGAAAATACAAGCTCACAAAGTGAAACACCCGAATAATAAAGCTACACTAGCCGGCCTACTGATTGCACTTGGAATTATTTATGGAGATATCGGTACTTCCCCGCTCTATGTGTTTAATGCCATTATTGACGATAAAATGGTAAGTGAAGAATTAATTCTTGGTACCCTTTCCTGTATCATTTGGACACTTACATTACAAACCACTATTAAATATGTTTTCCTCGTATTGCGTGCAGATAACCGCGGTGAAGGCGGAACATTCGCTTTGTACGCACTGGTGAGGCGAAGAAAAAAATGGCTCGTACTACCAGCTATGATCGGCGGCGCTGCCCTGCTTGCCGATGGTATTATTACACCACCCATTTCAATTACTTCTGCGGTGGAAGGATTAAAAGAACTACCGGCTCTGAATATTCACCAGGGTAGTAATTCAGTGGTTGTAATTGTAATCACAATCCTTGTTTTCTTTTTCTTCATGCAGCAATTTGGTACTGCATCCATTGGTAAAATGTTTGGACCGGTGATGCTTGTCTGGTTTACTATGCTGATGGTATTGGGACTGGTACATGTGTTTGACGATTTAGCAATATTTAAAGCCCTTAGTCCGTATTATGCGATCAATTTTTTAAGAAATTACCCGCAGGGTTATTGGTTACTCGGTGCAGTATTTCTTTGTACAACAGGCGCCGAGGCGCTTTATAGTGACCTTGGACATTGCGGAAAGCAGAATATCCGTACGTCGTGGGTCTATGTAAAAACATGTTTGCTGTTAAATTATTTCGGGCAAGGCGCTTATCTCCTGAAAGAACATGCCGGGGATATAATCACAGATGATTTTAAAGCAAAAAACGGCATCAATGCATTTTATGATCTGATGCCGCAATGGTTTATCATACCCGGTGTCATCATCGCCACATCCGCAGCTATTATCGCCAGCCAGGCTATGGTTTCCGGTGCATTTACTTTAATTAGTGAAGCAATGCGGTTAAACCTCTGGCCCAAACTCAGAATTAAATATCCATCTGAAGCAAAAGGACAATTATTTGTTCCAGCCATTAACATAATTATGTTTCTCGGATGTGCCGGTGTAGTACTTTATTTCCGCGAATCATCCAATATGGAAGCAGCCTATGGTCTCGCCATTATCGTTACCATGCTGATGACGACTTTACTGTTTGCCAATTATCTTGTTTTGCAGCGTGTCAAATCTATCTGGATCTATTTATTTCTTACCGTATATATTGTATTAGAGATCGGTTACCTCATTGCATTGATGGTAAAATTCATGCATGGCGGTTATATTACTTTGATCATTGGGTTTATAATGTTTGGTGTAATGTATGTCTGGTTCCGTGCAAGAAAGATCAAGAACCGCTATGTGGAGTTTGTGAGGCTTGAACATTACATACCAAAGATCCAGGAGTTAAGTAATGACAGATCGGTTCCTAAATACTCAACACACCTTGTTTATCTTACCAGCGCCAATAATCCTAAAGAGATCGAGCATAAGATCATTTATTCTATTTTGAACAAAAAACCTAAACGTGCCGACATTTATTGGCTAGTGCATGTCGATACACTTGATGATCCCTATACATCTGAATATAGAGTTGAACATATTATACCAAATGATATCATCCGCATTGATTTCAGGCTTGGTTTTAGAATAGAGCCAAAGATCAACCTGATGTTCCGTAAAGTGGTGGAAGACCTTGTGGCTAATAAAGAAGTGAATATTACAAGCCGTTATGAAAGTCTTGCCAGCAGTCATACGGTCGGCGACTTCCAGTTTGTAGTAATGGAAAAATATCTGAGCCAGGATAATGAACTGCCATTTTTGGAACGTGTTATCATGAAATTCCATTTCTGGTTGAAGGAGATCAGTTTGTCAGAAGAAAAAGGTTTTGGTCTCGATGTTTCAAATGTTACGGTTGAAAAATTCCCCATGATCGTGGCACCGGTTACAAATCTGAAATTAAAAAGAGTGGAAGATTAGATAATAGTCCATTATACGGGTTATTATTTTGAGTTTTGTATCTTCATCGGGATAGCTTCAATTCTAATTGCCAACTTTCATCTACTATATTGCCGGCAGCATTGTATTGCTTTCTGTGCTTGCCTATTTCCTGCAGGAGAAGTTTATTTTCAAACCTGAAAAACTCAAACAGGATTTTGAATTCAAATATGATATCCCCTTTGAAGAATATTTTTTTGATATTGAACCGGGTGTCCGGATAAACGGACTTCATTTCTCCCGGGAAAAACCCAGCGGACTCATTCTTTATTTTCATGGCAATACAAGAAGTATAAAAGGTTGGGCCAAATATGCCCGTGATTTTTACCGTTATAATTACGATGTGGTACTCGTTGACTATCGTGGTTTTGGCAAAAGCACTGGCAAGCGTAGTGAAAGGGAAATGCTGAATGATATGCAGTTTGTATATGATGAACTCAGAAAAAAATATGCAGAAGACCATTTGATTGTTTATGGTCGTAGCATGGGCAGTGGTTTTGCAACTAAACTTGCGTCGGATAATAATCCGAGATATTTAATTCTTGATGCACCTTATTTCAGTTTCAGAAAAGTAGTTGAGCGATTTTTACCGATACTTCCAGTTCGGATCGTTTTACGGTTTCAATTGCGTACCGACTTGTGGATAGAAAAAGTAAAATGCCACACTTATATACTTCACGGTACAAAAGATTGGTTGATTCCACTTAAACATAGCGAAAGGTTACAAAAGAAGAACTCACGTAAAATAACCCTGATAAGAATACCGGGCGGGCATCATAATGATTTACCCAATTTTCCGGAGTATCATAGTTTTATAAGGGATATTTTAAAATATTAGCAACCCGCCTGATCACAGGGACGATATGAAAATAGAGATTAGAAAAGCTGATCGTATGCTTAGTTACATTACCCGGATATTGACCCCCGTTATCTGCATTATATTTTTGCAATGCAGTTCTCAAAAAAATATTCAACAACCCGAGGACAATAGTTTTGAAAAACAAATAAATAAGCTGCAGAAAAATCCGAGAGATGAAAAAACCATTTCATCTGTTTCAAAGCAATACAAAAGCTTACAACAATCACACCTCGTACGACTAAATGAGGTGCCCCCTGCAACATTGACTAATAAAAATGAAATTATTTATGAGGAATACAAAGCCCTTCAGCAACTATACATAAGTATTCAATCTATACCGGGGCTTGCAATAACAGTCAAACCGGTTGATTATTCGGAGGAATTAAATACAGCTAAAGAAAATCTTGCAAAAACATTGATATCTGAATCAGAAAATCTTTTAAACAATGGAGATAAAGCTTCATGCAGGAAATCCTATTACAACCTGCTTAAACTACAGGAACTCCGACCGGGCGTGCCCTATCTCACTGATAAGTTAAAAGAAAGTCTACAGTGTGCTTTGATCAACATCATCATTCATGAACCTGTTACGGATGCAAAGCATAGCCATTATAATACTGATATACGTGAGTTTTACAAGGCAATACTTCAAAACATGCAGAATCAAAACACTCCAGTTTTTATTAGTATTGGAAGTGAAAGCCCTGATCCGGATGAATCAATAAAACTTGAACTTACACAATTTGATATTGGCATCATCACCAAAGACAATAATAGCCGGGATGCAGTAAATAATCAGCCCTATACGTCCGGTGGAAGAAGAAGTACGACCAGTGGTACCGGCACAACACCTGCATCTGCCACCATTACCACCACCCGTACGCTATCTAATTCGACAGGCACTCTTAAAATGGAAATTATCGGCAGAAATCAAAATGTAATTGACAAACAGGAATTCGCCGCTACTTACGAATGGAATAGTGAAATAAATACTTATACCGGCGACCGGCGGGCTTTAACTGCCAATGACCGATCACAACTTAGAAATCCAGTAAAAAACCCTCCCACTGATAATGAAATCGCATCAATACTCCTAAAACAGTTGAAGGAAAAAATTCTCTCCTATCTCCAAAGCCGCTATGCCGGTTTTTAGTTTTCTTTAAGCCGTTGTTAAGTATTCTCTAAAAGGAAAACCAATGTTGCGACTGGTTTGCTTTTTGAATTATACTTCAAAAGCGGAGGTTATATGAAAACAAAATTTTACACTTTATTTACTTTACTTGCTGTAACATTTTTCGTTAGTTGTAAAACTGCTACCAAGCTTTACAACAAGGGTAATTACGATGAAGCCGTTGAACTGGCGGCAAAGAAACTTCAGAAAAAACCGGATGATGCTGAGTTACAGGGTCTCATTCGTTCAGCTTACCAGTATGCGGTTAATGATCATGAAAGCAATATCCGCTCCCACTCAAATTCCACAAACGAATTGAGATGGGAATGGATGTACAATGAGTATTCAGCTTTACAACGACTCTACGATCTTACAAAAGGGAATGTTACGGTTGCAAGTGTTGTAGATCCCGTTGACTATTCTTCTTATGTTGAAACATATCGTGACAAAGCTGCTGATACAAGAATTGAAAGAGGCAATAATTGGTTTAGCCAGGATAACAGGCAGGCGTATAAAAACGCCTATTATGAATATCGTGTGGCTGATGGCTTCAAACATGGCAGCGATATTTCATTAAAAAACAAATTGACCGATGCCTATGAAATGGCCGTGATAAATGTGGTAGTCCTACAAATGACTGACAACAGATACAGGTATGGTTCTTACAACAGCAATAATTCCATCCGCAATCTTGATGATGAAATTCTGAGACAATTAAGATATAACACTGGAAATGATTTTGTAAGATTTTATTCCGAAGGAGAAGCAAGAAGTAATAATGTAAGACCCGACCAGTTTATTGATATGCGTTTCAGCAACTTCAATATTGGTCGTACAAGAGATGAAAACTCCTACCGGGATGTTACAAAAAGGATCGTTGTGAAAGAAACTGTATATCGTCCTGATTCCATCGTGTATGAATATAAAGATGTGAAAGCAAGAATCACCACGACAAAAAGAACAATGCTATCAGAAGGATTTTTGCAGGTAAATGTAAAAGATCAGGATGGCCGTTGGTTATGGAGTGATGAGCTAAGAGGTGACCATAATTGGTGCAGTGAATTTGCAACTTACACTGGTGACGAAAGAGCACTGAGTGATGCAGATAAACAATTGATAAACCGCCAACGTGAAAATCCTCCTTATGAAAATGATATTATCCGGACTATCGTAAACAATATCGATAACGGTATTGCCGGAAGATTAAGAAACTACTACAGTCGGTTTTAGGTTTCATATTGGTTCGTTTTTTAGAGACAAGCTTTGCTTGTCTTTTTTTATTCCTCCAATGAAACCTCGAACGTATCAACCCTCAGGTCATATTTCACACCAACTTTCAATGCATAATTCTCTTTTTCATGACTAACAGGAAAACCAAAGCAAACAGGATATTTATATTCACTTACTGTGTCACGGATAATTTCATATGCAGATCGACCGAATGGTCTATCTGTATCTTTGTTATCAGTAAAGCCGCCAACGATCAGCCCTGCGAGTTTGGCTAATTTACCGGCACGTTTGAGTTGATACATCATCCTGTCAATATTATACAGGTACTCTCCTATATCTTCCAGGAATAATATCCTGTTCTTGGTCTTAATATCCGATTCAGAACCGACAAGATGGGCAAGCAAAGCAAGATTACCACCAACCAATTCACCGGTTGCTTCCCCCAGCCGGTTAAATTCATGACTGGCGCAATTATAACTTATCGCTTTTCCCTTCAGCACCTTTCTCAAAGATTGAACATATTCGTTTACAGCACCCCCATCATTGAATGCTGCAGACATTGGTGCATGTAATGTTGCAATGTCATAATTGGCGTAAATATGTGAATGCAGAACAGTGATATCACTAAACCCGATCACCCATTTAGGATTTTTTCGGAATTTTTTAAAATTGATCCTATCTATGATCCTTGTCATACCATAACCTCCGCGGCCACATAATACTGCACTCACTTCTTCATCATCCAGCATTTCCTGGAAATCTTTCAGCCGCTCCTCATCAGTACCGGAAAAATAATTTTGCGAAGTACTGCCAAGCGTTTTACCTGTTTTTACTTTATAACCCCATTGTAGTAAAGTATCAATGCATGTCTGCGCATTTTCAAATTGCATATAACCTGCGGGACAAACGATGCCGATCGTGTCGCCGGGTTGCAGGTATGGAGGGATCTGACTCATAGTTAATTCTTATTCCGGCAATTTACTAATATGAACTGATTAAATTTCACGAAGTGTAGCAAATTCAGGGTTAACTATCAACCGGTGATTTGCCCCATGTTTCAATGCAAAATTATTCCGTTGATGGCCAACCGGAAAATCAAAACAAACGGGGTAAGAATAGTTTTTTACTTTCTCCAAAACGATTTCTTCCAGTGTTTTTCCAAAATCCTCGGTGTCTTCGTCTTTTTTTACTTTAAATCCACCAATGATCAATCCCTTTAGTTTTGAAAGTTTTCCGGTTCGCTTCAGGTTCCAGAACATACGGTCAATGCTATACATATACTCGCCGGTATCTTCCACAAACAATATCTTTCCTTCCGTTTTTAAATCGGAAGGAGTACCAGCAAGAGTTTCGATCAGTTTTAAGTTTCCTCCAACCAATACACCTTCTCCTTTTCCGGTTTTATTATTTGTATTCGGAATGGCTTTGTACTCCTGGTGTATTCCCTTTAGCATTTGCTGTATTGATTCAATTGTTTCAATCTGTATTGGTTCTGCTTTACTCCAATCTTCCGGGAAACTGTTAGTCATTTTTGAATGAATGGAAGCAATACCAAAATTTCTGTTGAGGTGTGTATGAAAAACGGTGATATCACTAAAGCCAATGATCCATTTTGGTTTTACTTTGAATTTTGTCCAGTTTAATCCGTCAATGATCCGCACAGCGCCATAGCCACCTCTTGCACACATAATGGCTTTTATTTTCGGATCATCCAGCATCTGTTGAAAATCCTTTCTTCTTTCTTCATCTGTTCCGCCGAATGTAAAATCTTTTTTACCGATCGTATCTCCAATTTTGATTTGAAATCCCCAGCTTTCCATTTGTTTAACTGCAGGCTGCATTTCTTCCAGGGTAATATAACCTGCAGGCGAAGTAATACCGATCGTATCTCCCTCCTTCAGGTATTTCGGTAATATGGGTGAAGTTGCTTCGTCTTCAAAAGAAATTTCAGTTTTGCCAAAAGAAGGGATGGCGAATGCTGACACCAGTGCAGAGCCAAGGAAATTTTTGCGATTCATTTAAATTGATTTTCGATAAAAAGATACGAAGGATTGCTTTTAAATAAGTTTGAATATATTTAAATCTGTAAACTGCAACATATGAAAAAGTTCTTCCTGCCATTAGTTATCTCTTTTTTTCTTTTCTCGTTTATTAATGCCCAACAAAAAGTAATTCAGTTATATGACGGCCCTGCTCCCGGTTCGGAAACATGGAATTGGGAAGAAAAAGAAAATGATAAAAATTCCTGGGGAACAAAGGTTGTGTATAATGTATCGAAACCAACATTAATAGTATTCGCACCCGATGCTGATAAAGCTAACGGAACAGCAATGATCATAGCACCCGGTGGTGGTTTTCATGCCTTATCCATCAACAGCGAGGGATATGATGTGGCAAAATGGCTGGTGCAAAAAGGAGTTACCTGTTTTGTTTTGAAATACCGGCTAATACATTGCTTAACTAATGACCCTACTGAAGAATTCACGAAAAAACTGGGAACGAAAGAATTAGAAGATCAAACAGGCAAACTTATTCCGCTGGCAATAGCCGACGCAAGAAATGCAATTGCTTATGTACGTAAACATGCCACGGAATTTAATATCGCAACGGACAGGATCGGCTTTATCGGCTTTTCTGCCGGAGGCACATTAGCCGGGTCAGTTGCATTTGGTTATTCAAAAGAAAATAAGCCTGATTTTTTTGCACCTATTTATCCTTTCTTTCCTTCTTCGATGCATGGCACTGTTGCTAATGATGCACCACCCTTGTTTACTGTAACAGCTACTGATGATCATTTTGGTTTTGCTCCACACAGTATAGATCTCTATAGTAAATGGATCGCCAATAAAAAGGATGCTGAAATGCATCTGTATGCAAAAGGCAATCACGGGTTTGGTATGCGCAAACAAAATTTACCGACTGATAACTGGATCGAACGTTTCTATGAATGGATGGGAGTGATGGGATTGCTTGCAAAGAAAGCACCAGCACCAGCTAATACGGCTTTCGATATTTACCAGAAAAAAGAATATGTCTATGCGGATGGAAAAACACTTCCTTACCGGGTTTTATATCCCGAGAATTATGATAAAACAAAAAAATATCCTTTGATCTTATTTCTGCATGGCTCAGGAGAAAGAGGGAACGATAATGAAAAACAACTGACACATGGTGCTAAACTTTTTCTGAAGGATGAAAACAGGAAGAACTTCCCTGCTATCGTTGTATTTCCCCAATGCCCGCAGGAATCAGCCTGGGCTGTAATAAAAATTGACAGGAATGTTCAACCTGTTAAAATGGATTTTGATTATACAATGGAAGGCAACTGGCCATTGCTTGCAGCAAACGACCTTGTAAGAAAGCTTTCAAATGAAGAAGGAGTTGACAAATCGAAAATTTATATCTCTGGTTTATCACTTGGTGGTATGGGAACATTTGAATCGGTATATAGAAATCCCGATCTGTATGCTGCTGCATTGCCTATTTGCGGTGGTGGTGATGTGAACCATTATGATAAAAGAATTACAAAAACTGCGTTTTGGATTTTTCATGGTGATGCTGATGCCTCAGTAGATGTAAAACTCTCTAGGGAAATGGTGGACAAACTAAAATCTTTAAAGGCAGAGGTAAAATATTCAGAATATCCCGGCGTAAAACATAATAGCTGGGATAATGCTTTTGCAGAAGCAGAATATTTAAGCTGGATGTTTGGCCACAAAAAGAAAAAGTAAATTTTATGCAGCAACCTTTTCATAACCATGTTGCAGTAGTTACAGGCGCAGGCCAGGGCATTGGTTTTGAAATTGCACACCAGCTTGCATTGCATGGAGCATCAGTTCTATTAAACGACATTGATGAAAGTCTTACCACATCAGCCGTAAATAAAATAACAAAAGAAGGATGCATATGTGATGGCCTTGCCGGCGATGCTTCAAATATTTCATTTATCAACCAAATGGTGGAATCTGCTGTAAGACGTTTTGGGAAACTTACCATTGCAATAGCAAATGCTGGTATTACTTTATATGCAGATTTTTTTGATTATACATCCGATTCATTTGAGAAAGTAATGAAATTGAATCTTGGTGGAAGTTTTTTTCTTGCACAGTCAGCGGCTAAGCAAATGAAAAAACAGGAATCGGGTGGAAGTATTTTATTTATGTCATCAGTTGTAGGACACCAGGCTCATAAAAACCTGGCTGCCTATGCAATTACTAAAGCCGGATTGGAAATGCTGGCAAAAAATTTAGTGATTGAACTATCGCCTTATAAGATTACTGTGAATACTATTGCACCCGGTGCTACATTAACTGAAAGAACAACAGATGATAAGGAATATGAAAAAACGTGGAGTCGAATTACTCCAATTGGAAAACCCGCAACTACAACAGATATTGCAAATGCCGCTTTGTTCCTGGTATCACCCAACGCAGCACATATTACAGGACAGAGTTTGATAATTGATGGAGGATGGACATCAGTGAGTCCATCTCCTTACTAACTCAGTATTATTATTCTTTCTTATCAGGTTCTTTCAACCGCATCGACTGAAATTTTAAATAAGTAAGCGAACGCCATAACCATTCTGCCGGGCCGTAAAGGAAATATTTCATCCAGAAAACACTGAAAATGACTTGTAAGATGAAAATTGAAACGGCAATCAAAACTAAATATTGTGTGTAAAGCTTCCCATCCAACCCAAGTCCATACGGAAACATGAGCAGAGCCATTGCAATGCATTGAGTAAAATAATTGGTAAGGGGTATTCGTCCTGTATCTTTTAGTGCATCAAGTAAAATATTTTTCCGGCCTTTTAATTTTTGATAACCTAATACGAATAAAGAAATGTAAAAAAAGCTTAAAGCAGGGTCGGCTATCTTAATTAAGTAACTGATAGTCTCCCAATCAGGGGTAATTATTTTTTTTAAAGCCAGACCCCAAACGATGAAATGCAAAAGATTGCCCCCAACTCCAATAATGAGCCCTCCCCAAAATATTCTTTTCCAGAAAACAGCATGTTTCTCAATAGAAGTGAACAAACCTTTTCTCCAACTGTATACACCCAATAAAAAAATGCAGAATATAATTGGTAATGACTGGTGCTTAAATGTATATACTGATTCTAATTGACCTGGTAAACTAGCCAATCTTGCTTTTGAAAAACTCAAGAAATCTTTCTTTCTTTCAGCTAACGCCCATGCAGAATCAATAGGCGCTCTTGCCTTTTTAATCAACGCTATTTCCTGAGGGCTCTTCTTTTTGTCTATCAGCAAGCGAAAGGGACGATAAAAAACTGCAAGTATTAAAAATATTAATGCAGCTGTTAATAATGTTTTAGGGCCGGCTTTATAAAATAACAATAAGGGAATACTTAAAATGGAATACCGTATTAAAATATTTCTTTCTTCAATAAATATATAAAAAAAGCAAGCCAACAAAAGTAAAATCAAAGATCTCCATACAAACCTCATCGGCCCTCCATTTTTTTTCATGGATTTATCCATCCAGATTGCAAAGCCAATTCCAAATAAAAAAGCGAATATGGGATAAAAATTTCCTTCGGCAATATCAATAACTATTTGCCTTATCCAACTATTTACTTCATTAAAGTCGGGTGAGGTTTTGGGAACTGAAAAACTATAATCATCCACAATATTTACTAATAAAATTCCGAAAAGAGCAAACCCTCGAAGAATGTCAAGTATATGAATACGTTGTTTCAAAGTTACCGGGCCAACGGTTGCTTGTATCATGGTGTAGTTTTAAATATTTAGAGTTTGTTTTATTTCTGATTCATCTGCACCCTTTAACCGCATCGGCTGAAATTTTAAATAAGTAAGCGAACGCCAGAGCCATTCTGCCGGACCAATGCGGAAATGTTTAAACCACCAATGGCTAAAAATAAGAATCAACACAAACGCAGCGAGTGCAAATAACAATCTCAAAAAAAGGCCTATTTGTCCGGCAAGTGCAAAACCCTGATCTCCTAATATGAAACGGTCTGCTATCATTAACGATAATAAATAACTGGTGAGTCCCATCCGGCCAACAGGTATAAAAAATGAAAGCCGTTTTTTCCATTCTGGCTTTTCAAGTAATAATGTCAGCCATGCTATAATCCCCAATGCCATGAGAATTGCGCCAATATCCCAGCATAAGCGGTACCAGAGAAATAACCTGTAATAGGATTCATAAGGGCTGCCATTTATATACTGAAAAGCATCATACCCGAGTGGAATTATTATTCCCGTCGTTCCAAAAATCAGGCACCACTTTATTGTGTTTTGGAAAAACGATCGGTTTGCAGGAATATCTGAAAATACTTTCCGTCGGCCTGCATAAGTGCCTAAGAAAAACAGAGGCAGTATTCCGCCAAGAAATCCAAGAACAAAATCTTTCCAGGTTATATTTTTCACCCAACCCCAGAAATTTTTTGCATTCCGGGTTATAAACTTCTTATAAGTTATTTTTTGCTGGTCAAATTTCATTGCCTTTCTTTTCTTTAATTGCTCTTTCAACGCAAGCTGCAGGTCCGTGTTTATTTTTTTCCAGGTGGTTTTTCTGCCATCTGCATTAACGTTAACAAACCTATCTACATTTCCTGCGGAGTCTTTCATGAATTTTATTCTGCCATTTGCATCAACCCGGAAGAACTCTGAATCAGAAAAGGGAGCTAATCGGTAATGAATTGTCGGCCCCTCCTCAATTAATTTATTTCCTTTTCTTATTAAAATCACGTTTAATACGGGTGATAACTGGTAAACTCCAACATAGCTATCCAGTTTGGCAGTATCTATTGTAATGTTTTTATTGACTGACGGCATCTTGGGCTGACGGTTAATTGTATCCCGGGTCCAATAAAAAAAGATACAAGCTACCGCAAGCCATGGCAAAAATTTCTTCGGTAGCTTATATAGAATTAAAAGCACCAGGCCTGCCATTGCATATTCATCAAGTACACCACGGCCAGTAATAAATATTTTTATAAATGCACCAAACAGGAAAAGAACTATCAGGCGGCGCATGTAAATAAAAATAAAATTGCTGTCCTTTTCTTTGGCTCTTAGCATTTGAATAGCAAAGCCAAGCCCAAATAGAAAACAAAAAATGTTCATGAATTTATCATCCAGGAAAAATTTGATTGACCAGTAAGCAAGTTGATCAAAAAAACCTGCCCGCCCCTGCATGGGCACCATACCCGGGTTGTCAACCGTCATGTTTACTACCAGGATGCCTAGCAGCGCAATTCCACGAATAATATCAATAGTCTGAATGCGTTCCTGTGGTGCTACAGGCTGGAGTGTTTGCTGTTGCATGTTGGTTCGGTTATATTATGAATCTGATTTATTCCCGAGTAGCTTCTATTTTATCTTCTGTCTTCAATCTCATTGGTTGAAATTTTAAATAAGTAAGCGAACGCCATAACCATTCTACCGGACCAATGCGGAAATGCTTAAACCACCAATGACTGAGGAAGATGAGGCCGGCATAAACTGGTAATGCAAGTAACAATCTATAAAAAGGACCGATCTTTCCGCTGAGGTCAAATCCATAATGGAAAAACACTACATAGGGAATAACATGAAGTAGATAATTGGTCAAACCCATTCTGCCAACAGGTGCAAGAAATGCCAAACGTTTTTTCCAATTATCATTTTGCAGAAGTAATGTTAATGCAGCTGCATAAGCAAAGGTCATGGCCATGACACCAAGGCTCCACGAAAGACTAACAAACAATCTTAGAACTTGAGGATAGGATCTGAATCGTATGTTATGGATATAATTCCATGCTTCTGATCCAAGCAAGATCAGCATTCCGATTGTTCCAATTATAAATCCCCACAATTTTACTTTTTCCAGGAATCGCTTATTGGCCGTTACATCATAAAAAATTCTTCGTCGACCCGCATATAACCCGATCAGAAAATAAGAAAGTATATCAGTGATATCAGATCCCCAAAAGAAATCTTTCCATGACCAGTTCTTAAAACGGTTCCAGAAACCTATTGCATTGTTCACCACAAATTGCGTATAGGACGGTTTGTTTTTTTGTTGATTTGTGGCACTTCTGTTCTCGATTTGCTTTTTCAACGCTTCCTGTAAATCGGCATTGATCCTACGATAGATCAAATTGCTTTGACCAGGGATACTAATAACGTAGCTGCTGATTTCTCCGGTAGAGTCTTTATGAAATGTAAAAGTATGATTAAACTCTCTTCGGATAAACTCAGAATCGGACACGCCGGATAATCGGATTCGCATAGACATACCTTCACCGAATAAAGTATCTTTATCTCTTACAATGATCGCTTTTCTTGTGGTGTCTAGTTGATTTTGATACACTCCAACATATCTGTTCAGCAATGTTGTGTCAATTAGAATCTCTTTGCGTGAATTAACAACGGCTGCGGATTTTTGCTGAATGATAATATCTCTTGCAAAAGGAACCAATACACAAAGCAGTGCCAGTATGGGTAAAAATTTCCCAGGTATTTTATAAAAGATCAAAAGAAGCAAACCCACCATGGCGTATTCATGAGGGATAGTTTCTGCACTAAGGCAAGATGCAATCACACCAATAATAAAAAGAACGATCATCCGGCGAATGAACGTAAATACAAATGGCGCTTTTCTTTCTTCAGCCCTCAGTAACTGAATGGCAAAGCCTAATCCGAAGAGGAAACAATACATGGACATAGCTTTGTCGTCAATAAAAAAACGGATGGGCCAATAAACGAGTTGATCAAAGAACCCTGTTCTTCCTTCTGCAGGAGTTACTCCCTGGTTATCTACAGTAAAGTTGGCAATCACAACTCCTAAAAGAGCAAAAGCTCTAAGAATATCAATAGTCTGGATGCGTTCTTGTTGCCCAACAGGAGTTAAGTTTTGGTGTGGCATGGTGGTTTGTTTCAACTAGTAGAGGTATCCTAAGGTAGGTATAACTATCCGGTATGAGAAATAAAGCCCCAACTAGATGGTTATCTTTCTATCTCTTGCTACATTCTTCCATTCGCCTGTTACTTCACCATTTTCAATTGTATAAACTGAATCATACAAAGCAACTGTCGGGCAAATATGATAAGGAAGGCCATATAGAATATCGCCGGTTTTGTAGTGATGCCCCTCTCCTGCCTCAACAACCAAATGCTCCTCACTTTGACTGACTGCTTTCAAATCTGGTGCATTGAGAAAGTAAACCCGTTTAGTAATTTCATTTTCTGCCGCTACTGATTTATGCCCAAGATCAAGACATATCTTACCAGCAGCAGGTAAAGAAATAACTCTTGTTATCAATACAGCAGCAGTTTGAACTTTTTGTTCGGGGCATAGATCAGTATAACCTTTATCCCAATAAACAAATGTGCCGGGGCTGCATTCTATGTTTTTTCTTTTACAATGGACAGAAAAAGCCGGTGAGCCACCCATGATGATGGTTGGCAGATTTAATTCAGCATTTAAAACTTCGACTATTTTAAATGCTGAATCGCATTTTTCTTTCTTCGCTTCAAAATCAACATCACGGATATGACCATCATAAGCATGAAGGCCAACAACAGATAACCCTTTTAGTGTTTTGCAATGATTGAATAATTCAATTACTTCTTTATCCGGTGAAATACCTGTACGGTTCATCCCGACATTTAAATCGATAAAAACCGAAACACTAAGATTTGCAAAACTGAAAGCAGAAGCTTGTTCATTTGCAGCCGCAATATTATCAGTCAAACAGGAAAATTTTGTAGCCGGGTATTTTTTTATAAGTAAAATAAAGCGATTCAGTTTTGGGCCAAGTGGCTGGTAAGCCAGCAGTACATCCGGCGCATTGCATTGAGCCAGCATTTCGGCTTCTGCAATAGTTGCGCATTTGAATTTTGTAATACCAGCCTGCAGCATCATTTGTGCTACTTCCCGTGATTTATTGGTTTTGATATGCGGCCGCAGGCGGTTTATATCGCCGATCATTTCTATTGCGAGTTGGATATTATGTTTTACTCTATCCGGAAATACAACTAATGCAGGTGAATCCAGTTCATTGATGTTTTTTATTTCGTACCAGTTTGACATAAGAATAATTTTTCTGTCTCAATGTAAATAAAATTGGCCACAGAGTATCACTGAGTAAAACGGAGAACCGCAGAGCGGCTTATTTCTCCATGGCACTCCTTCTTCTCGGTGGCTCTCTTTGGGCTTATAAGCCGTTTGGGCAATGGCCGTTAATCCGGTATTTTTGCAAACTTCCCTGCTGAATAGACCCGATAGCTATCGGGTTACTGAACGTACAAGAGTGCCCTTCGACAAGCTCAGGGTAAACTGGCAAAGGAAGATAAATAGTAGTACTAAAGCTTGGTACATAAAATAAAAATTATTGAGGAGATTGCTTCGTCGCTATGCTCCTCGCAAGTATGACTCAACCTAAACGATACTTAGTTACCAGTGCATTGCCTTATGCAAATGGATTGAAACATGTGGGCCATTTAGCCGGGGCCTATATACCTGCGGATATATATGTACGTTACCTGCGGTCGCAAAAAAGAGATGTAGTATTTGTATGCGGCAGTGATGAACACGGAACGGCGATACCTATACAAGCGACAAAAGAAGGAACAACGCCCCGCGCCATCATCGATAAATATCATGAAGCAATGAAGCAGGATTTTGAAGACCTGGATATGAGCTTCGATATTTATCATCGTACTTCTGATCCGCTACATCATGAAACAGCGCAGGAATTCTTTACATATCTGAATGACCGTGGTGAATTAGAAGTAAAAGAAACGGAACAGTATTATGATGAAGAAGCAAAGTCTTTTTTAGCTGACCGTTATATAAAAGGTATTTGTCCCAACTGCGGCAGTGACCGTGCCTATGGCGATCAATGTGAAACCTGCGGAAGAACATTAAGTCCTGATGAACTGATAAACCCGGTGAGTACATTAAGCGGCCAGACACCCGTGAAGAAAAAAACTTCGCATTGGTATTTGCCATTGGGTAAGCATGAAGATTTTTTACGTAAATGGATATTAGAGCAACATAAAGATGACTGGAGAGGAACTGTTGTAGGGCAATGTAAAAGCTGGATCGAAGGCGGTTTGCTATCAAGAGCTGTAACAAGAGATCTTGATTGGGGAATAAAAGTTCCTGTGGCCGGTGCGGAAGGAAAGGTTTTGTATGTATGGTTTGATGCACCGATCGGTTATATCAGTGCAACCAAACAATGGGGACTTGATAACAATAAAGATTGGTCGCCATACTGGAATGATAAGGATACAAAGCTTGTTCATTTTGTAGGCAAGGATAATATTGTATTTCATTGCATCATTTTTCCGATCATGTTGAAGTTGCATGGAAATATTATACCGGATAATGTTCCGGCGAATGAGTTCCTGAACCTTGAAGGCGATAAGATGAGCACAAGCCGAAACTGGAAGCTTGACATGAGAGATTATATCAATGATTTTGTAAAGAAAGAAAATGGCGGTGGCCAATGTGTGGATATGCTGCGCTACTATCTTACTCAAATTGCTCCTGAAACTAAGGATAGTGAATTTACATGGAAAGGATTCCAGGATGCAGTGAACAGTGAGCTGGTTTCAATTTTTGGAAACTTTGTAAATCGCACCTGGGTGCTGATGCATAAACTCTGCAACGGAAAAGTACCAAAGCTGCATGAAGACGTATTGGATGATGATGACAAGTGGATTATTAAAGAGATTGAAAATGCGAAGCCGAAAATTGAAGCATTCCTTGAAGAATATAAATTCCGTGATGCATTGTTTGAAGTAATTGATCTTTCACGGAGAGGCAATCAATACATGCAGAAGAAACAGCCATGGATCGTTGCTAAAAAATTAGAGTCTTCAAAAGTCTCCCCTGCAGGGGGAGATTTAGAGGGGGCTCAAAAATCGATTGATAACTGTATGCATTTATGTTTGCAGCTTACTGCGAATCTTGCGATTTTCATCAACCCATTTTTACCCAACACGGCAAAAAAGATGCTGAGCCTGATGAAGGTGGTGGACAAAATGCTGGATTGGCAAAATGCCGGTAAAATAAAACTGCTAAGTGTTGGCTATAGTCTGCGGGCACCGGAATTATTGTTCAGAAAAATTGAAGATGATGAGATCAGTTTTCAAATTGAAAAACTAAAAGCAGGATTAGTAAAAACAGAAACTAAGAAAATGGAAGAACCAAAATCCACAACCAGTAAGGCCGAAATCCAGTATGATGATTTTGCTAAACTGGAAATGCGCATCGGAACAGTAACAGCATGTGAAAAAGTACCGAAGGCTGATAAACTTTTAAAATTGTCTGTTGACCTCGGAACAGAAACAAGAACAATTGTCTCAGGCATTGCATTGCACTATACCGCAGAAGAAATGGTGGGTAAACAGGTAGTACTTGTTGTAAATCTTGCTCCGCGAAAAATGAAAGGCATCGAAAGCCAGGGAATGATCCTGACAGCAGAAGATAAGGATGGCAAGCTTCGTTTGTTAAGACCCGAAGAAGCAGTGAGTCCCGGCTCGGCTGTAAGTTAAATAATCAAAGCCGCCTCACCTGGCGGCTTTTTCATTCCCGTAAAATTTGAGTACCTTAAACGCCTATTAACCCAACGATGAATGTGGATCGTACAACTTGAGAAAAGAATTCTGAAAATCTTCTGTATCCTGCTGGGTATTCTCATTCTTCTCGCCGCATCAGTTCATCTTTACATCGCTAATAATGCTGAAAGCCTGATTGAAGATCTGGTACGCAGTAAATCGGGTAATAAAATAAGATTGGATCTGAAAAGGATCAGGTTTAATTATTTCAGCAATAAAATTGTGCTGGAAAATGCAACATTTTATTCTAACGATTCCATTGACAGCGAGATCACCTATCGCATTTCAATTGAGAAAATCAATTTACAGGTGAAGGGAGTATTACCCATTTTTACCAGCAAGGAATTGATCATTGACTCACTGACAATAACCTCACCTGATATCCGGATCACCCAATTGAAAAAAAATACTGATACATCGGTAGGGGAAAAAGTCACTATCTCCGAAGAGATGGGAAGAATTTACAACTCGGTGATCGATGCATTAGCGACATTAAAGGTGAAACGGTTTGAATTGAACGAAGGTAAATTTAGGCTGGAAGATAAAACTGAACCGGGCCAAAAGCCACTTGAAATAACAAACCTGCATTTGCATATTGATAACCTTTCTACTGATACATCCCGGTATGCAGAATTCTTTTCAAGTGACCAGATGGTTTTCAAAACCCATCACCAGTCAATTACCTTTCCCGATGGCAATCACACATTATCGTTCAGCCGGTTCAGGATCAATATCCGTAAACGGTTGATCGAAATAGACAGTTGTACCCTGACCGGAAAAAAAATGGGAACAGACCTCGATAGTTTCTCCGTTTATTTTGATACTGTAAAACTTGTGAAAGCAGATTTCAATGCACTCTACAAAAAAAACCTGATAAAAGCAGATTCACTTTTTTGCCGGAACCCTGTATTTAAAATTGACCTGCAACTACAAAAACAACAGAAGGAAAAAACGAATGTATCCAACCTTGATACGTTGATCCAGGAACTTACCGGTGACCTGTCATTAGAATATATAGGTGTAACTAACGCATCAATAAAAATTAATACTTACCTGGGTAATGCTCCCAGCAGTTTCAATTCTGATCGCAACAATTTTGAAATGCAAGGGCTTTTGATTGATCATAGCAGACCGAAGCCAGTTTCATTAACCGGCTTTTCGATGGCCATTCATAACTAT
The DNA here is from genome assembly GCA_005882315.1 of Bacteroidota bacterium. Lineage (NCBI taxonomy): Bacteria > Pseudomonadati > Bacteroidota > Bacteroidota bacterium. The sequence continues at coordinate 37,049 of VBAR01000002.1, read as the reverse complement.
ACGAATTACCTGCAGGATAGCAGTTATATCATCCGCTTTGACAGTATTTCGTTACGTGAAAACAAAATTCTATTAAGCCATTTTTCAGTAAATACAGAAGCACATAAAGATAACCGGAATATTAAAGTCAGGCAGTTCGGTTTAAGTGGGCTTTCCTGGGCAGATCTTTTATTTAAAGGAAAAATTATTGCACACGAAGCTACTCTTTACAACCCTGAGATAAACTATACGCAACCTGAATCTGTAAAAAAAATAAGTAAATCTTCAGCTCTTAATGCACTTCGCAGAAATAATTTTATACAGCTTGAAAAAATAAAAGTAGTAGACGGGGAAATTAATATACATGGCCGCAACGAAACATCTTTATTACTGAAGAATACAGACTTTGTTATAAATAGCAGAAACTATGCGATCAACTCTTCCATTACTACTACCGAACAGTTTATTGATTCATTGAGCTTTACTAAAGGGGTTATAAAAGCTAAGGGTTTTATGATAGACTTAAATAACGCAAAGTTTGGAGGTGGGAGAGACAATTTATCGGCCGAAAAAATGACAGTTTCAAGCACGGGCCAGAATTATACATTTTCTGCTACTGATATTTTCTTGAGCTCAGTTCAATTCCAGGACTCGTTGAATATTATTTCTGCAAATGAGGTAAGCTGGAAACAGGGGAAACTTGAAATAAATAAGACAGATGAAAAAAAAGAAAGTAGAAATAATCTCTTGCTTATAAACCTGGGTTCTCTTAAAGCAGCTAACACTGCAATTAATATCAATATTAAAAATAACTCAACTTCTTTTTTTCTGAATGAATTGGAGGCTACTGGGTTTTCTTTTGATGGCAAAGCCGATTTTTCAGATCTAAAAATAACAGCTACTAAGTTCCATCATATTACACCTGAATCGGAATTGAGCGGAGATAGGGTTTCGCTTTCACAGAGCATGCCTTCATCGATATCAAACTTTAATTACAAAAAAACCACTGGGTTAACAACTACGGCTGATGTAAGTATTCCCGGAATTTATTTTACGCCTGATCTAAAAAATATTTTAAATAAGCATTATGATCTGAAAAATGTAAGGATTGACGATCCGAGACTAAAACTTATTTTGACTAAAAAAACAGACTCTGCAGCGATCAAGCTTCCTATAATAAATATCAACAGTTTTGAAATTAACCGACCTGTTATCAGCCTGGAAAATGTGTCAGGAGATCAGCGTTCAGTAGTTTACTGGAACGGGGCCGATCATAATTTCATTAAAGCTGATAATATACAGACGCATACCGTATCCAATGAATTAAGTGCGGAAAGATTAAATAGTAACATTTCTGATCTCACTTTTACTACATCCGCAAATAAATTCATCTCAACTAAGAATAGTCAGCTTACTTTACGGGCAAGCTCATTAGTCCTGAGACCAGAACAAAAATTATACTGGAAGTTTTTCTTAAATGAATTGAAAGGAACCGATATTCAATTTGACAGTGTTGGCAAAAACGCAACTCCACTAAACCTGCACGATGTTACACTCAGAAATTTTTCTTTAAGCAGTGACAACACGGCTTCACCAAAGGACATATTGGCCAATAGTCCTTCATATTCAATAGCTATTCGATCCGGGAGCTTCATAAATGAAAAAATTATTTCTCACTGGAAAAACATATCTATCGATAAAGCAGCCCAATCATTCTCAGTTGATAGCTTTTCCGCTATCCCCGTTTTATCAAGAGATGCTTTTATTAAAGCAAGTCCTTTTCAAACTGATTATATAACATTCAGTGTTGCGAACATTCATTTGAAAGGTTTCGTACCTGACAGTTATTTTACCGACAGCACCATCCGGATCAATTCAATAAATTTTTACAACCCGTATTTTACTTCATACCGGGATAAAAGACATCCGTTTAAAGCAGGAGTTATCAAACCCCTTCCTTCCAAATTGGTTCAGCTTATTCCCTTCAGGTTTTCAGCAGACACCATAAATATTTCTGAAGGCACTGCGGTATATAGCGAGGTAAATGACAAAACAGATGAAACGGGTATCATAACTGTTACACGAATAAGCGGCGATATATTTCCTATTAAAAATTTTGATATTGACGCCACGGACAGCTTGCGGATAAGATTGAACTTCTACCTGCTGGATACCGGTTGGATACGCTTACGTACAAGAGAGTCTTACCTTGATTCACTATCGGGGTTTTTATTTACTGTAAGAATGCGGCCACATTCATTATTATACCTGAACTCCATTCTTTCCCCGTTGGCAGCCATCAAACTACAGTCAGGCTATCTTGACACAATAACTATGAGGGTAATTGCAAGAGATAATTACTCAATAGGCGAAATGAATATGCACTACCATGATCTGAAAGTGCAGTTTTTCAAAAATGATATTGAAACAAAAAAACACCTCTTACAAGGGTTGAAGACTTTTATCGCCAATAGCTTTGTAATAAAAAATGAAAATGATAAAAGAATAGGTATGGTTTATTATACCCGCCAAAGGGAACGTTCCTTTATTAATTATTACATTAAAACATTTATGAGTGGTGTGGCTTCCTCTATTGGTGCAAAAAACACAAGGAAAATGCTAAAGAATTATCAGAAAGAATTAAAGAAACGCAACCTTCCGCCTATTGATTTCGATTAATTAAATTGCAGGCCATTCATTTTAAAACAGGGTCATGAGTAAGAAAAAAATTATCTGGACAATAGTATTGATCATTGTGGTAGCAGGAGGGTTATATGGTTACAAAGAATACACAAGAACAAATAAAAAGCTGGATGGTGTAAAAGCTGATTTTACAACAGCTGCTGATGCATTAATAAGCGAATTTGATGTAAAGGATTCGGCCTCCTATAAAAAATATGATGACAAAATAATTGAGGTTACAGGTATCATGAAAAACTCTAGCCTGGAGAATTTTACCATTTTCTTAGGAGACCCCGGTAAGCTTTCTGCCGTCAAATGCGAGTTAGATACAAGTTTCCGTAATAACACAGTATTCCCGGCTATAGGTTCAGAAGTAAAGGTAAAAGGCCATTTTGTTGGGTTTCAAAAAGATGAAATGATGGGGCTTGGAATGGATATAAGTTTAAATCGTTGTATCATTTTAAACAATGAAAAAAAATAGTTTTATGAGATTTGTATTGATCTGTACCGGCCTATTTATTATCTCCTTTGCTTCTTCCGCACAAGAAAAATATTTTACAAGAAGCGGTAAGATCCAGTTTTTTTCAAAAACAAAAGCTGAAAACATTGACGCCACCAGCCGGAGTGCTGCTGTTGTGTTGGATAGCAAAACCGGGGATTTGCAATTTGCTGTATTAATGAAAGGTTTTGAATTTAAAAAAGCCCTGATGCAAGAGCATTTTAATAAAGAGTATATAGAGAGTGACAAATTTCCTAAAGCAGAATTCAAGGGACAAATAACAAACAATGCAGATATAAAATATACAACCGACGGAACCTATCCTGCAAAAGTGAAAGGCAAGCTTACTATTCACGGGGAAACGAAAGACATTGAAACTACAGGAATAATTACAGTTAAAAGCGGGAAAATAATAACAACTTCAACTTTTAATATTCAATTACCGGATTATAAAATAAAAGTACCTTCTGTAACACGCAGCCAGATCTCAGACGATATAAAAATTACAATTGATTGTTCACTTGAAGTGCTGAAACAGTGATCAGGCATACAGCGGGAAACAAACAGAGAGTGTGCATCCGTTTCCTGGATATGAGTCAATTTTGAATTCACCATTCAGGACGTTTACACGGCTGGCAATATTGGTAAGACCGATACCCCGCATTTTGGATTCATCTACTTTAAAACCAACCCCATCATCACTTATTAAAAGGCAGATACGATCATCTTTACGTGTAAGATTTATTGACACCCTTTCAGCATTTGCGTATTTGCGAATATTATTGCTTTGTTCCTGCACAATGCGGAATATCATTAATTTTTGTTCATCCATTAGCACATCCTCCAATTCGCTATCAAATTCATAATTCACAGGTATATCATTTAACTGCTTAAATGAGTTTACTATTTCCTGGATACTTTTCTTAAGACCCAGCACTTTTACCAGTGATGAATTCAGTTTTTTGGAAAGTTTTCTTATTTCTTCTACAGCCTGCAATTGATACTCTTCCGCCTTCAGCAGCAATTCAGTAGCCATATCAGGTTGCTTGCGGGCCATATTGATATAAAGTTTAGTGCTCATCAGCAATTGATTCACATTATCATGGAGTTCTTTGCTGATATTATCTCTTTCTTCCTCTTGTGCTGCGATGGTTGTTCTGTTGATCAGTTTTTGTTGTTTGATCTTTTCATTGAGCAATTGCTCCTCGAGTTTTTTTCTTTCTGTTATATCCTGTATGGCCCCGATAATGCGGACCGGTTTACCATCTTTATAAATAAAAAATCCTTTATCAAAAAGCGTTTTATATTTTCCATCGGAGCATAAAAACCGGTACTCATCTTCCCAGCTTTGCTTATTTACTTTTAGGTACTCCTGTACTTTACCTCTTACCCTGTCTTTATCATCCGGATGAACCTTGTTAAACCACCAGTCAAGATTTGATTGTATTTCCTGCATGGAATAACCTGAAAGCTTACTGAAATTAGGGCTGCGGTAAATTTCATTTGTTTCCAGGTCCTGGTCCCAGATCGCATCGCTGGTAGCATTGGATATAAGACCAAACCGTTCATTGGTTTTTTTGAGCTCAGCCAAAGTATCCTGGTGGTCCGTAACATCGAATGCCTGGAAACCGATCAGTCTTTTATAAGTTTTTACAGGTATATGAAAACGGTATAAAGCAAATTTTCCTATTGTACCATCTAATCGTTTTGATTCGGCAATTATAAATTTAGGTTCGTTTGATTCCAGGAATTGTTTGTTCTTCTCAAGAAATTTTTCTGCAACTTTTTCAGAAAAAACTTCGCTGATATGTTTATCCTTACCACCATCTGCCAGGTTATATACAGAGGCGAATAATGAGTTCGTATAAACAAGTATTCCATCTTCATCACATATCCATGCATAAGCATTACTGTTATTCATAAATGTTCTGAACAATGCCTCGCTTTCTTTGATCCTGTCATTCGCATGTTTGTTAGCTGTGATATCATTAAAGCTGGCAACCACTGCCACTATTTTTCCTTGCTCAACTATTGCCTGTGAGTTTACAAGCAGCCACACCAGTTTACCATCAGGTCTTTCAATACCCATAGTGATATTTTCCTGGCCCAAACCGGTTTTAAGTGTAACTGTTCCAGGAAATTTATCCAAAGGAAATTCTGAGCCATCTTCGTTTATAGCCTTCCAAACCGGGCTTGTAGTTAGTTTACCTACCAGCTCTTCCTGTGAAAAACCTAATATTTCTGCAGCCCTGTGATTAGATGCCCCGATCGAGCCATCCGTATTGATTATTACTACTCCTTCGAACAAAGTATCAATAACAGTCTGGTACTTTGATTCTGCTAATAATAATTTTTCTTCGTGATGGTCTTTCCCCGAAATGATTTTAGAAACAATAACACATCCCGAAACAACATTTATATCATTGTAAACAAGAATTGCTGAAGTATTCAAACGAAAGACCTGGTTATCGTACCGCTCATAGACTACTTCGCCATTCCAGTAACCGGTTCTTTGAATTTCAATGATCATGTTATTCAGGCTTGAACCCGGAAAACTGATATTAATTATTTCAAACAAGTGCTTTCCTTTTGCTTCTTCTACATTGCGGCCAAATAAAAACTCGGTAGTGGGGTTCCAGCCAGTTACATTGAACTTGCTGTCAGTAAGAATTATCGAATCTGAAACATCTGTAGCAGCATTGGTAAATAAATCCGGAGACTTATAACTTACGGTCAGGTTATCTGATGGAGATTTACGGTTGGCTCTGTGGTGCTTCATGGGTTTTCCCAAGTTCTTTAAATGGTTGACTTATGGAATTTTAAAACGATGCTGAAGATAGTTTTTGTATTCAGGGAGTGGTACTTTAAACAGTTTTTATTCAACATCATATATAATAATGCGATTTCTACGATAGGAAGTTTACTCATTTTTTAAAAATGTTTAACCCTGATCAAGATTTCCTTATTTACTGAACTGTGCTTCCGAAAACAGCAGGGTCCAACTGAAAAACCCTTCTTTACTAAAATCTCTTATCTTCGAATTCGAAATAGTTGTTTAACTAACTAAATTTTATGTCCAGAAGAACAATCAAAAAAGTAGCCGTATTGGGGAGTGGTGTAATGGGTTCAAGGATCGCTTGTCATTTTGCCGGCATAGGTCTACAGGTTTTATTGCTCGATATAGTCCCGAAAGAAGCCGCGGAAAGCACAAAGCCTGCTGAAAGAAATAAATTAGTGAATGATGCATTAACGGCTGCAATAAAAAGCAACCCCTCTCCTGTTTATAATAAAAATATAGTAAAGAAAATCAGTACAGGCAATTTTGATGATGACATGAAAAAAATTGCTGATTGTGATTGGGTGATTGAGGTTGTTGTGGAAAGATTGGATATTAAACAAAAAGTATTTGAGCAAGTTGAAAAATGCAGAAAGCCCGGAACTTTGATTACTTCAAACACTTCAGGTATTCCCATTCATATGATGGCGGAAGGCAGAAGCGATGATTTCAAAAAACATTTCTGCGGTACCCACTTTTTTAACCCTCCCCGTTATTTAAGATTACTGGAAATTATTCCGACTCCTTATACCGATCCGGAGATCATCGATTTCCTGATGAACTATGGCGACTTATACCTTGGCAAAACAACTGTGTTGTGCAAAGACACTCCCGCTTTTATTGCTAACCGTATTGGTGTGTATGGTATCATGTCCTTATTTGGTTTGGTTGATAAAATGGGATTAACGATCGATGAAGTAGATGCATTGACAGGGCCAATCATCGGAAGACCAAAGTCTGCTACGTTCAGAACTGCCGATGTAGTAGGCATTGATACATTGGCAAAAGTGGCAAAAGGTGTTGCAGATAATTGTCCTAATGACGAAGCAAAAGCAGCATTTACTATTCCTGCATGGTTAGATAAAATGGTAACTAATAACTGGCTCGGCGATAAAACAGGCCAGGGATTTTTTAAGAAGACAAAAGGCAGTGGTGGTGAAAAAGAAATTCTGACTTTGAATTTGCAAACAATGGAATATGGCCCGCGGGTAAAACCAAAGTTTGCAACATTAGAAGCCGCAAAACCGATTGATGATTTAAATACAAGATTAAAAATGCTTTATGCCGGGACCGATAAAGCCGGTGAATTCTATCGCCAGTTTCATTATGGTTTGTTTTCCTACATCTCTCACCGTATTCCTGAGATAAGTGATGAACTCTATCGTGTTGATGATGCAATGATGGCCGGCTTTGGCTGGGAGATCGGCGCATTTGAAAGCTGGGATGTATTGGGAGTAGCTAAAACAACTGAAGCAATGAAAGCTGCCGGCTATAAAGTAGCCTCATGGGTAGATGAAATGATCGCGGCTGGAAATAAATCATTTTATAAAGTTGAGGCAGGAAAAAAATATTGCTATGATCCTGCTTCAAAAACTTATAAGGTATTACCCGGTGGCGATGCATTTATAGTAATGAGCAATTACACTGATAAACTGGTTTGGAAAAATGCAAGCTGCAAGTTGTATAACCTGGGTGATGATGTTCTCGGGTTACAATGGTTTACAAAAATGGGAAGCATCGGTGGTGATGTGTTGGCCGGTATTCAAACAGCTATAGATAAAGCTGAGAAAGGGCATAAAGGTTTGGTAATTGCAAATGAAGGCGCCAATTTTTCTGCCGGTGCCAATGTAGGAATGATATTTATGCTGGCGATCGAGCAAGACTATGATGAAATTGATATGGCGATACGTATGTTCCAGAATACGATCATGCGGGTTCGTTATTCATCTATACCTGTTGTGGTAGCACCGCATGGTTTGGCATTAGGTGGTGCATGTGAAATGAGTTTGCATGCTGATAAAGTAGTTCCTGCTGCTGAAACATATACAGGTTTGGTAGAAGTTGGCATTGGTGTAATACCCGGAGGTGCGGGCACCAAAGAATTTATTTTACGTGCAGCAGATGAAATGCATGAAGATGAACCGGAAACAATAACTCTTAAAAATCGTTTCTTATCAATAGCAACTGCGAAAGTTGCTACCTCAGCACATGAAGCATTTGATATTGGTATTTACAGGAAAGGCCTGGATGAAATATCTATGAACCAGGGACGCCGGATCGCTGAAGCAAAAAAATCGGTGATCGAAATTTATGATGCTGGTTATACCATGCCTGTCATCAGAAATGATATAAAAGTACTGGGCCGTTCTGCATTGGGTGCTTTATATGCAGGCATCAATGGAATGTGGCGGGCAAAATATGCAACTGATCATGATGTAACAGTTGCAAAGAAATTGGCATATGTAATGTGTGGTGGAGATTTAAGCGAAGCACAATTAGTGTCTGAACAATACCTGCTTGACCTCGAAAGAGAAGCTTTCCTGAGTTTATGTGGTGAAAAGAAAACACTGGAAAGAATACAAAGTGTACTTAAAAGTGGAAAGCCCGTTAGAAACTAGCCCTTTTGGAGTAGTCACTAATCTTATGGTATAGCGTAACTTTCAAGCTTAAACCAAAACTGAACATGTTAACACGCAGAGTTATACTTTACCGGCTATATCTTGTATTGAATGTTGCAGTCATCTGGGTGTTATTCAGCCTCCTCTTCTTATATAATATCGTTGAAGTAGAAAAAAGTGTGCTGGCAACAAGAAATCTGAGTTTTTTCTCACTTGCATTTGCCATGTTAGGTATCATTATAGCCGGCGCCGAAGCTTTTTTTCTTAAAAACATGTTTCGCAAACTTCCTATCTGGCTTTCGACTATACTAAGGATGACCATTACATTTATTCTCTTTTTAGTTGTATCAGTTATTGTAGTCTTTGCCTACTGGTTTTTTCGTCACGATGGTGGTGAAAGTTTTATTCAGTTTGAAAAACATTTTGTTCAAGATGTTCTTCTTACACCCAGCTTTTTGATGCTGATGGTAGATCTGGGATTCCTGGCTTTTCTCTCTATTCTCGTTTTAGAAATATCTGATAAATACGGACCAGGTGGCCTGAGGAATTTGATAAGAGGTCGTTACAATCATCCAAGAAAAGAGAACCGAATATTTTCATTTCTTGATATGAACAACTCCACTGTGATCGCTGAACATATCGGTCATGAAAAATATTTCAATATGCTAAAAGAATTTTTCAGTGATATCACTGAACCTATTCTGAATAACGGTGGGCATATTTACCAGTATGTAGGTGATGAAATTGTTTTATCCTGGCAGAATGACCAGAAAGGAAAACAGAACTGCCTGAATTTTATAAAAGAGGCTTACATGGTTTTTAAAAAGAAAGCTGAAAAATATAATGATGAGTTTGGTTTTGCTCCTTCGTTCAAAGCCGGTATTCATGCAGGTGATGTTACAGCCGGTTATATTGGCATAATAAAAAAAGATCTTGTGTTTAGCGGGGACACATTAAACACTACTGCCCGTATTCGTAGTAAATGCCATGACCTGGGACATTCATTTGTTGCTTCGGGTGATTTTTTAGCCGATTACAGATCTACCGGCCGTTTTAGTTTTGAAGAGATCGGCGCCATTGAACTGAAAGGAAAACAGGAAAAAGTAAAATTGTATGCTATCCTGTTTCCTGAATTGGTTGAAGTCGTTCATAAGCATAGTAAACCTGTACCTGCATTAAAACTGATTTCCTCCCTGTAGAGGCGAATAGAGAGGCCCGATTATTGAGTTTGCTTATTTATCATACTATATGCTCAGCACTTCAACTATTAAACTACTCAGGATCCCTTTTTCTTTTTTCCTTTCACCTATTTATTTTTTTTCGCTTGCACAGGTAGTTGATATTAACTGGACCAACGCTGCTTTGATATTCCTTATACTTCATTTCCTGATCTATCCTGCCAGCAATGGTTATAATAGTTATATGGACAGGGATACCGACAGTATCGGTGGCCTGGAAAAACCACCGCCACCTTCCCGGCAACTCTACCGGGTCTCAATTATTTTAGACTGCGCTGGCATTTTATTGAGTTTAATGATCGGCCCCCTTTTCACTGTAGTCATACTCTTTTACATCGGTGCATCCAAAGCCTATAGTTTTCGTGGTATTCGCTTAAAAAAGTTTCCATACTTAGGCTATCTTGTTGTTATCATTTTCCAGGGAGCGGTTACGTTTTGGTTAGTGTATTATGGAAGCAGCCGGGAAGCCGGCATTTGGGTACCCTGGCAAGGGATGGTGATATGCTCGTTATTGGTTGGTGGCTTTTACCCGCTAACACAGATCTACCAGCACCGGCAGGACATTGAAGATGGAGTGAGTACTATTAGTTACAAACTGGGATATATAGGTACTTTTATATTCTGCACGATTGTTTACATACTGGCCTGGGTATTCATGGCACAATTTTTTATCCAGTATGGGCAAGGGAATCAATTATTGATGGTTGGCATCTTTTTTATTCCCGTTATCGTTTACTTTATACGATGGTTTGTGCAAGTAAGCAAAGATCACCAGGCAGCTAATTTTAAAAATACAATGAAAATGAACTGGCTGGCGGCAACCTGTACAAATATTTCATTTATCATCCTCTTAATCTGGAAATGTCTTGAGTAAAATTATATCGATAGGAACTGCGGTACCGGAATACCGGCATGAACAAAAAAAGATTTTTGAGTTTATGGACCGGGTATATGCACCCAATGAAACCGAAAGAAGAAAACTTAGATTTCTATACAGGCATTGCGGTATCGAAACACGATATTCAATTTTTCCTGATTACAGCCTTCCTGCAAATGAATGGGAATTCTTTCCTGCTTCTGAAAATCTTGAGCCTCCTCCCTCTCTTGAAAAAAGAATGCAAAGTTTTCGGGAGCATGCTGCCCCCCTTTCTTTAAAGGCTATTAATAATTGCTTAAAAGATTTTCAAGATCAACATATCACTCATCTGATCACGGTAAGCTGTACCGGCATGAGTGCTCCCGGCCTCGATCTTGAATTATTGGAACTATTGAACTTGCCGGTTACAACCTGGAGAACCTCGATCAATTTTATGGGATGCTATGCAGCTATTCATGCTTTAAAACTGGCCGATGCAATTTGCAGGGCCGATACAAAAGCGAATGTGCTGATAGTATGTGTAGAATTTTGTACCCTGCATTTTCAAAACGAATACACACCAGACAATATCTCCAGTAGTTTATTATTTGGTGATGGTGCTGCTGCTGTACTTGTTACCGGTAATAACGATGCAGAAGGGATGAAGATCGATCATTTTTATTCTTCAGTAATATTAAAGAACAAGCAGGATATGGTTTGGGAAATGTCTTCCACTGGCTTCCAGTTAACGCTCAGCAGTTATATTCCCGATCTGATCCAGGAAGATTTTAACCAGCTTGTCAATGAAGCAGTGAACGGAGCCAGTTTACATATAGATGATATTACACATTGGTGCATTCACCCCGGCGGTAAAAAAATTTTAGAAGCAGTACATAATAGCCTGAAATTTACAAACGGACAATTACAACATTGTTATGATGTGCTGAATGATTATGGCAATATGTCTTCTCCGACTGTTCTTTTTGTTCTGGAACATATAAAACAGTCCTTGAATAAAAAACAAGACAATAAAATATTTGGTGCGGCTTTCGGACCCGGACTAACTATAGAAACTTTTATTTTATCAGCATGATCAATCTCCGTCAGCGTAGTTACCAGAAAGAATTAATGGATGGTGATGATATTCCTTTCCAGGCAATGGCTCAAACTTTAAAGGAGTTAAATATTGTCAACACAAGATTAGGAGGGCATGCGATCACAATTGAGGGAGTCAGGCAATTAATAAAAGCTAAAGATCAACTCGTCGTTTGTGAAATTGGTTGCGGCGGTGGCGATAACCTTTTTGCTGTATATAAATACTGTTTAAAAAAAGAAATACCTGTTCGGTTTATTGGTATTGATATGAATCCTGAATGCATTGCATTTGCCAAACAACAATATCCGCAGCTTCCTTGTGAATGGATCTGCAGCGATTATGCTTTAGCAGATCTTTCAGGAAAAGAGCCCGACATTATTTTCTCTTCTCTTTTTTGTCATCATTTCACAGATGCACAATTAGTGCAAATGCTACAGTGGCTGAAGAAAAACAGCCGCTCAGGTTTTTTTATAAATGATCTGCATCGTCACTGGCTTGCTTACTACCTGATCAAATACATAACGATGTTCTTTAGCAGATCTTATCTCGTTAAAAACGATGCTTGTTTATCCGTTGCCCGCAGTTTCAGAAAAAATGAATGGAAAGATCTTTTTCGGCAAGCAGGTGTAGCGCTGCATAATATCCGTTGGAAGTGGGCATTCCGCTGGCTTGTTATAGGTAAAAATTAAAATACTCTTTGGCAGATAAGCTTACATATGATCTTGCAATAGTAGGTGGTGGTTTAGCCGGCCTGGCTTTATCTGTTCAAATAGCCAACGCTGGCTATAATGTTGTTCTTTTTGAAAAAGAGCAATTCCCTTTTCATCGTGTATGTGGTGAATACATAAGTCTTGAGTCATGGGATTTTCTCGAACGTCTTGGGGTAGATCTGTCAGCACTAAATGTATCCCGGATCAATCGCCTTTGTGTATCCGCAGTCAATGGAAACTCTTTTGAGCAGGATCTGCCCCTGGGTGGTTTTGGTATTAGCCGTTATCAGCTGGATCATACATTAGCACAGATCGCAAAAAATGCCGGCGTCAGATTACAAGAACAAGAACGTGTCAATGAGATCAATTTCGCGGATCCGGTCTTTAATATTGAAACTTCAAAAGAAAACTATAAAGCAGGGGTAGTGATCGGAAGCTTTGGCAAAAGAAGCAATCTTGACATTAAATGGAAGCGACCGTTCACAATAGCCAAAAAAAATAAACTCAATAATTATATCGGTATAAAATATCATGTACGTTGTAATTACCCTGCAGATACGATTGCACTTCACAATTTTAAAAAAGGGTATTGTGGCATTGTAAAAGTGGAAGATGACAGGTACTGTTTATGCTATCTTACTACAGCATCCAATTTACAGGATAGTAGCAATGATATAAAAAAGATGGAGCAAACTATTCTTTCGATCAATCCACATTTAAAAAAATTATTGAATGAATGTGAAATGATCTCAGAAGAACCGGTGATCATTTCACAGATCAGTTTTGATAAAAAAGAACTGATCAAAGATCATGTATTGATGATTGGCGATGCAGCGGGTATGATCACACCTCTATGTGGCAATGGAATGAGTATGGCGCTGCATGCAAGTAAGATCGCTGCTGAACAGGTAAGTAAATTCCTGGAAGGAACTATTTCAAGAGAATCAATGGAGCATGGCTACCTGGTGAAATGGGAAAAACTTTTTGCCAGCCGTCTCAGAACAGGTCGTATACTCCAACGGTTATTTAATAGTGAATGGCTCACTAGTTTGATGATCCGTCTCGGTAAATCTTTCCCGGGTTTGATAACAGCTCTGATCAAAAAAACCCACGGGCACCCTTTTTAAACTTTATTGCTTTCCCAGCTTATCATAAATCCCGAAAGAGAGCTTATAATTTGCGACAATAATGCAAAAAAGCTAACTTACGAATACTAACATAACAGAAATTTAATAGCCACGAAAGGTGGAAGCCTTGTACATAAAAACTATTTTATGCCTCAAACAAAAACATTATCTGAAACACAAGAGATCATCCAGGATAACCTGGATTACACCCTGTTCTCATGGAGCAAGCAAAAAGGAATTGCGCCGATCGCTGTTAAATACGGTGAAGGCGTTTATTTATATGACTACGATGGTAAACGTTATCTCGATTTTTCGTCGGGACTGATGAATGTAAATATTGGTCACGGTAATCAACGGGTAACTGAAGCTGTAGTAAAACAAATGCAGGAAGTAAGCTATATAACGCCGAGCTGTGTTACTAAGGTTCGTGGTGAAGTAGGAAAAAAACTGGCAGAGATCTCTCCAAAAGGTTTGACAAAAACTTTATTTACTGTTTGTGGTGCTACTGCAATAGACAATGCGATCAAATTGGCAAGATTGTATACGGGTAGGCATAAAATTTTAACCCGCTATCAATCGTTTCATGGTGCATCATATGGAGCTATGTCTGCTGGTGGTGATCCCCGTAAACTTGCAGCTGATTCACAACAGTCACCGAATTTTGTACACTTTGATATTCCTGTTGCTTATCGCTGGGAATATGGAGAAGATAATTTATTAAAAGAATCGATTAAGAATTTGGAGAGAGTGATCGCATTTGAAGGGCCGCAAAATATTGCTGCCATTTTATTGGAAGGAGAATCAGGATCTTCTGGTTGTTTAAAATATCCTGTTGGTTATTTGAAAAAAGTAAAAAAACTCTGCGAAAAGCATGGCATTTTATTTATTGCTGATGAAGTAATGAGTGGTTTTGGAAGAACGGGTAAATGGTTTGGCATAGATAACCATGACGTAGCACCGGATATGATTGCAACTGCCAAAGGAATCACCTCGGGTTATGTACCGCTTGGCGCATTGATAGTGTCAGATAAAATTGCAGCCCAGTATGATGATAATGTTTTGTGGCTTGGCCTCACCTACTCTGCTCATCCGGTTAGTCTTGCAGCAAGTTTAGAAGTGCTGAAAATTTATGAAGATGATAATTTAATTGAGAATGCGGCAACAATGGGAAAATACATTGATGAAAAAGTTGAAGAATTAAAAAAGAAACATCCTTCAATTGGTGATTGGAGAAATACGGGCTTGCTGGGCTGTATTGAATTAGTAAAAAACAAAACAACAAAAGAACCAATGGCTCCATTTAATGCAAAGCCGGATGAAATGACCGTGATGAATAAAGTAGCAGCAAGAATAAAAGAGTTGGGCATGTACACGTTTGTACGCTGGAATTATATTTTCATTGCTCCACCACTTTGTATTACTAAAGAGCAAATTGATGAAGGATTGGCGATGATCAGTGATGCGATTTCAATAGCAGACCACCATGTCACTTAAACTCCGTAGGAGTTTAATATCTATAAAAATAATCAAAAACATGAACCCGACCCCGTAGGGGTCGAACCCGAAACCAAAACAAAATGCCGAACACATACACACAATTATATATTCAATTTGTTTTTGCCGTTAAACATCGTGAAAGTTTAATTGCTAAAGAGTGGAAGAATGATTTATATAAATACATCACAGGTATTGTCCAAAATAACAAAAGTAAAATGCTCGCAATAAATGGCGTAGCAGATCATATTCATATTTTTATTGGCTATAAGCCAACGATAGCTATTCCCGATTTGGTAAAAGATATCAAACTTGCCAGCGGATTATGGATTAATGAAAAGAAATTGGCACCCGGTAGGTTTAACTGGCAGGAAGGGTATGGCGCATTTTCGTACAGGCTTCGTGATATTGATGAAATATGTCGGTATATTCAAAACCAGGAAGAGCATCATAGGAAAAAATCATTTAAAGAAGAATACACGCAGATGCTGAAAGATTTTGCATTGGAATATGATGAGAAATACCTGTTTGAATTCTTTGATGATCTATATTCAACTCCTCCGGAGTTGATGAAATCGACCTAATATCGATTCTATAAATTTTTGTCTCCTATGGAGACATTAGAAATAATATGCAGAACGAAAATCAATTAAAGAATTCTTCTCTTATTAATGAAGATTTAGCTCCTATTCCCCAGGAAAAAAGAAAATGGGGAACATGGAACTATGTTGCATTATGGGTAAGTATGAGTCTTTGCATTCCCACTTATATGCTTGCCAGCTCATTGATCGGTGGAGGGATGAATTGGTGGCAGGCAATACTTACGATCTTTCTCGGCAATACAATTGTGTTAATACCAATGATATTAAACGGGCATGCCGGGGCAAAATATGGAATTCCATTTCCTGTTTTTGCCAGAGCAAGTTTTGGAACAAAAGGAGCAAATATACCTGCGATGCTTCGTGCAATAGTTGCCTGTGGCTGGTTTGGCATTCAGACATGGATCGGCGGAGCTGCTATATATAATATTGTAAGAGCATGGAACCCTTCTTTGCCGCAAATTGATAGTCATTCATTATTTCCACAAGCAATACCGATGATCTGTTTTCTATTGTTTTGGCTGTTGAATATGTTTATTGTTTATCTCGGTGTTGAAAGCATTAGAAAACTCTTGCTGTTCAAAGCGATCTTTCTTCCTGTTGCAGCATTTGCATTATTATTCTGGGCAATCAGTGCAGCCAATGGATTAGGACCAATACTTGAACAACCTTCCAAACTCCAGGGTGCATCTTTCTGGAATTATTTTTTCCCTGCTTTGACAGGAATGGTTGGTTTCTGGGCAACGCTATCGTTAAACATTCCTGATTTTACCCGCTATGCAAAAAGTCAGAAAGCACAAATAAGAGGACAGGCAATCGGTTTGCCGTCATCAATGACATTGTTTGCTTTTATAGGAGTTGTTGTTACATCTGCAACCGCAATTATATATGGCAGTACTATTTGGGATCCGATTCAACTGGCAGGAAGATTTGAAAACAAAATGATGGTGACATTTGCGATGCTTGCAGTTGCCATTTCAACACTGGCTACAAATATTGCTGCCAATATTGTAAGTCCTGCAAATGATTTTTCAAATCTTGCTCCGAAAAAAATCAATTTCCGGGTTGGCGGATATATTACGGGCATTATTGGCGTTTTGATCTTTCCCTGGAAACTGATCGCCGATCCTACAGGATATATTTTTACATGGCTGATTGCTTATTCAAGTTTATTAGGACCTGTTGGAGGTATCATGATCGCCGATTATTATTTTATTCGCAAACAAAACCTGGATGTTGATGATCTGTATCGTCACAATGGTCAGTACAGTTTTAATAATGGATTTAACAGGATCGCTATTACAGCATTGTTATGTGGCATCCTTCCTAATGTTCCCGGGTTTTTATTACAGATCAAAGTAGTTTCATCAACAGCATTTCCGGGATGGATCTCGCATTTATATAATTATGCCTGGTTCGTAGGATTTTTTGTAAGTGGATTGATTTATTACTCATTAATGCAGAAATTTAAAGTTCAGAATTATGATTTAAAGGTTGCACCTGAAATTCATCATTCATAACTCATCATTCATAACTCATTCTTATGTCCCTACTGATCAAAAATGGAAGAATCATAACTGCTGATGCTGATTGCGTTGCCGATATTTTTATTGAAGGCGAACAAATAAAAACGATCGGTAAAGACTTAGCAGTAAAAGCAGATAAAGAAATTGATGCTTCCGACAAGCTTGTTTTTCCCGGTGGTATTGACCCGCATGTGCATCTTGACATGCCATTCATGGGAACTTTCTCTTCTGACAATTATGAAACAGGAACAAGAGCAGCATTATTTGGCGGCACTACGATGGTAATTGATTTTATTTTACAGAAACAAGGAAATAGTTTACGGGCAGCATTGGAGGAATGGAAAGGAAGAAGTGATGGTAACTGTGTTGGCGATTATAGTTTCCACATGGCAGTTACCGATTTTAATGATAACACTAAAAAAGAAATAAAAGAGTTTATTGAGAAAGAAGGCATCACATCTTTTAAAACTTTCATGGCTTATAAAGGTGCATTGATGATCGATGATCGCCAGATGATCGGTCTGATGGAAGAAGTAAAACAACATGGCGGTTTAATAAATGTACATGCTACGAATGGCGACATGATCGATTACCTGATCGCCAAACACCGGGGGGAAGGAAAGCTTTCTCCTTTGTATCATTATTTATCACAACCTGAAGTAACAGAAGCTGAAGCAGCCGAACGTTTTGTTGATATGTCGCATTATACGGGTTGCCCTGGCTATATCGTTCACCTGACATGTGAAGGAGCATTGAATGCGGTCCGTAATGCAACCAAAAGAAATCAGAAAACATTTGTAGAAACCTGTATTCAATATTTAATACTCGATGCATCCTTGTATGAAAAAGATTTTGAAGGAGCTAAATGGGTAATGAGTCCTCCCCTGCGGGAAAAGAAAGACCAGCAAACTTTGTGGGCAGGTATCAACCAGGGATTGGTACAAGTTGTAGCAACTGATCATTGTCCATTTATGTGGGAACAAAAGAAAATGGGTGAAAAAGATTTTTCAAAAATACCCAATGGCCACCCAGCCATTGAAAACAGGATGGAGTTATTATTCAGCGAAGGCGTCGTGAAAAATAAGATCACTTTAAATAAATATGTAGAAGTTGCTTGTACCAATCCTGCAAAAATATTCGGCATGTTTCCCCGTAAAGGAACAATAGCTGTCGGCAGTGATGCAGATATTGTCATCTTCGACCCGAACGAAAAACATACACTATCAGCTAAAACCCATCACATGAATGTTGATTACAGCGGATATGAAGGCTGGGAATTAACTGGAAAAGTGAAAACCGTTTTGCTTCGAGGACAGGTAGCAATTGAAAACGGAAACTGTTTATTACAAAAAGGATATGGTAAATTTATAAAGAGAAATAAAGTAGATTCGAAAATATAGATTGCACGCAAAGACGCTAAGAAGCAAAGGCGCAAAGATTTCTTGGCGTCTTGTTTTTCTCACTTTGCGTGAAATAAAAAACTAAACTTATGCCAAGAATAATTAAATCAGGACTCATCCAAATGTCTTTGCCTAAAACCGAAGGCGAAGGAACCATTGAAGAAATAAAAGAAGCAATGGTGCAAAAGCATATTGCTTTGATCGAAGAAGCGGGAAAAAAAGGTGTACAGATACTTTGCCTCCAAGAGATTTTTAATACCCCTTACTTCTGCCCCGGCCAGGATGCAAAATGGTATGCAAGTGCCGAGACCATACCCGGCCCTACAGTAGAAAGAATGCAGGCTTATGCAAAAAAATACAATATGGTGATCATCGTGCCGATGTATGAAAAAGAACAGGCAGGTGTTTTATATAATACCGCAGCAGTAATTGATGCTGATGGAAAGTATTTAGGAAAGTACAGGAAGAATCATATTCCGCATACATCTGGTTTCTGGGAAAAATTCTTCTTTAAGCCCGGTAATTTGGGTTACCCGGTTTTTCAAACTAAGTATGCAAAAGTGGGTGTATATATCTGCTATGATCGTCATTTTCCTGATGGTGCAAGAATATTAGGATTAAATGGAGCTGAGATCGTTTATAATCCTTCAGCAACTGTTGCTGGTCTATCTCAATATTTATGGAAACTGGAACAACCTGCACATGCTGCAGCCAATGGATATTTCATGGGCTGTATCAATCGTGTAGGAACAGAAAAACCATGGAATGTTGGAAAATTTTATGGCAGCAGTTATTTTGTTGATCCCCGCGGACAAATCTTTGCACAGGCAAGTGAAGACAAAGATGAATTATTGGTTGCCAATTTTGATCTGGATATGATCGATGAAGTAAGAAGTGTTTGGCAGTTCTTTAGGGATCGTCGTCCTGAGACATACGGAAAACTTGTTGAACTTTAAACCCCCTGTCCCCCTAAAGGGGGAACATAGGTCGGTTAAACATTTGACTATTGGTTCTTTCTTTAACTTTTAAATTATAATAGTTCACTTACAACTATTGGGTTTTGTGAGTGGACTCCTCCCCTTTAGGGGAGGCCGGGAGGGGTTTCTATGGCAATTGATAACAACAGGCTTTCAAACGAACAATACGAAGAAAACTTCGCCGACATTCGTCCGCCGTTTGAAAATAAGACAGCGGCAGTGGTGGAAGCGAACCGCTGTATATTTTGTTATGATGCGCCATGTACAAAAAGTTGCCCGACAAGTATTGATGTTCCAAAATTTATTAAGCAGATCTCTACTGATAATGTAAAAGGCTCCGCACATACTATTCTTTCTTCAAATATTATGGGAGCTGGCTGTAGTAAAGTTTGTCCCGTAGAAAAATTATGTGAAGGTGCATGTGTATATAATTTACTGGAAGAAGAACCCATTCAAATTGCCAGGCTTCAACAATATTCAACCGCTATAGCATTAGAAAATAACTGGCAACTCTTCGAAAGAAAGAAACTTCCTGACTCCCCTTTAGGGGCCGGGGGCAAAAAAGTTGCCATTGTTGGCGCTGGTCCTGCAGGATTAAGTTGTGCTCATGTTTTGTCAAGAGAAGGAATTGATGTAACCATTTTTGAAAAAGAAGCTAAAGGCGGTGGTTTGATGACCTATGGAATTGCAGCCTATAAAGTAACACCACAATTTTGCGAAGATGAAGTAAACTATATCACTGCTCTTGGTGGTATCGAAATAAAATACAACCAGGAACTAGGAAAAGACATTACACTGTCTCAATTGAAAAAAGACTTTGATGCTGTTTATCTCGGCATCGGGGTTGGTGTAGCAAGACAATTGGATATCCCAGGTGAAAAACTCGAAGGAGTGGTTGATGCCATTCAATTCATTTATGATATTCGTGACAAAGGCTATTCAACTGTACCGGTTGGAGATAAAGTAGCAGTGATCGGAATGGGAATGACAGCAATTGATGCTGCTACACAGGCAAAACGATTAGGCGCAAAAGAAGTGACAATGATCTATCGGAGAACACAGGATGAAATGCCTTGTACGGAATTTGAATTGAATATTGCCAAACAGGATGGTTGCAAGATCATCTGGCTTGCCGCACCGAAGAAAGTGAAAGGTGAAAAGGGAAAAGTGAAAACTTTGGTTTGTAGTGTTATGGAACTCGGCGAAGCTGATCCTGGCGGAAGAAGAAGCCCGGTTGATACAGGCGAAACTTTTAAGCTGGATGTTGATATGGTAATAAAAGCAGCGGGACAAGTGCCATTTGAAAAATTAATAAAGAAAAATAAACTGGAAAACAAAAACGGAAAGTTGGTAATCGATAAAAACTGTTCAACAAATATAAAAGGTGTTTTCGCAGGAGGAGATGCAGTGAATGGTGGTAAAGAAGTTGTTGATGCAGTTCAAGATGGAAAACTAGGAGCTGCAGCAATTTTAAAATATTTGGGGCTTGCGTAGGTTTCACGCAAAGACGCCAAGGGGCAAAGGCGCAAAGTATTTCTTGGCGTCTTGGTTTTTCACTTTGCGTCTTTGCGAGAAATAAAAAGGAAGAATGACTGAAAATGAAATAGCTAAAGAAGTAGTAGATCTGTGCTTTAAGATTCATACACAGTATGGACCCGGTTTGTTTGAAAGTGTTTATGAAGAAGTTTTCTGTTATGAATGGGGAAAGAAAAATATTCCTTATTTGAAACAACATCCAATCCCATTGGTTCATGAAACAATAAAAATGGATGCGGGTTTCAGAGCAGATGTGATAATCGATAACAAAGTTGTGGTAGAATTAAAATCAGTTGAATTATTAGCACCAGTTCATTATAAACAAGTACAGACTTACTTGAAATTAACAGGATGTAAGCTTGGTCTTTTAATAAATTTTAATGTAGCTCTTATCAAAGACGGGATTCACAGAATAGTAAATAACTTATAAACTTAGCTCCCTGGTTTCACGCAAAGACGCCAAGGAGCAAAGACGCAAAGGTTTTCTTGGCGTCTTATCTGTATTCTTTGCGCCTTTGCGTGAAATATTTGTTTGCAACAAAAAAGAAAAACATGGCCGACATAACCTCAACATTTTTAGGAATCAAGTCACCCAATCCGTATTGGTTGGCGAGTGCGCCTCCCACCGATAAAAAATATAATGTGCTTCGTGCATTTGAAGCCGGCTGGGGCGGTGTGGTTTGGAAAACACTTGGCAGCCAGGTAAAAAATGTTTCATCAAGATATTCGGCTGTTGATTTTAATGGTGGAAAAATGATGGGCTTTAATAATATAGAACTCATTAGTGATCGTCCGCTTGATCTAAACCTGCAGGAAATTGCTGAATGCATAAAATTATTTCCTGACCGTGCAATGATTGTTTCGCTGATGGCAGACAATGATAAAAAAAGCTGGCATGAACTCATAAAAAAAGTAGAAGACACAGGAGCACATGGACTGGAACTGAATTTTGGTTGCCCGCATGGAATGACAGAACGTGGAATGGGTGCCGCTGTTGGGCAGGACCCCGAGATAGCCTGCATGGTAGTGGAATGGGTAATGGAAGCAGCACATATCCCGGTAATAACCAAACTTACACCCAATGTACACTCGGTGGTACCAACAGGAAGATCAGTAGTAAAAGCAGGCACCAATGCGTTGTCATTGATCAATACCATACAATCTGTAACAGGTGTTGACCTGGATACACTCGTACCCAATCCTTATGTGGCGGGTAAATCTGTCTTTGGTGGTTATTGCGGACCGGCAGTAAAACCTATTGCATTAAAAATGCTAACTACTATTGCGCAGGATGATCTGACAAAGACAGTTCCTATTTCAGGAATTGGTGGTGTAAGCACATGGAAAGATGCGGTAGAGTTTATGTTGCTGGGTGCAAGCAATGTGCAGGTATGCACGGCTGCTATGAAATATGGTTTCCGAATTATTGAAGATATGTGCGAAGGGCTGAACAACTGGATGGATGAAAAAGGATTTAAAACACTCGATGATTTTATTGGCAAGTCTGTATCCACCATTACGCATTGGGAAGATCTGGATATCAACTATCATCATATTGCTAAAATAAACCAGGATAAATGCATACACTGTGGCCTCTGTTATATTGCCTGTGAAGATGCATCACATCAATCTATCAATTTGGCCTATGGCAAACCTTACAACACCTACACTGTAAAAGATGAAGAATGTGTTGGCTGCAATCTCTGCATGCTTGTTTGCCCCGTTGATAATTGTATTACTATGGAAGAGCATCGAGTTGCTCCTGAGTATTTGAACTGGATAGAATTTCAGAAAAGAGGATTGCCGCTGAATGATCATTAAGAGGATTATGTACTAAGCTGCATTGCTACTATTAAGCTTCTGTTGCGTCGCACTCTTGTACGCTTGATTCATTACTCGGCATGATTTAGTGACAATTTTTCCATTTGTATATTTCTAAGTTTCGAAATAAATAAAAAGGACTGCAATTGCAGTCCTTTTTATTTTACATTCCACTGGTTTAATTCAGCCTTTCGAATACACTTTCGGCTTCAGTATAAAATGCAGAACCCTTTCCTATCTTTTGAGGATCGTAATTAACCATCCTTATCAATTCAACATATTGCGATAATTCAAGCTTAGACAAATCAAGATCTACTGGATTTGTCTTCCAGATTACTGCATCATTCACTTCATCATATTTCATTAGGTTTGTTAATCCACATATTAGAGGATAGAAAAATCCCGGAGAGTATTGATAATCGGAGGTTTCATCAGTTGTATGAAATGGGACCTTTCCACTTTTTTTATTATCAACTGAGGATATACGTCCAAATTTTCCAGGTGCTGCTTGATGATATAAGTTCGGAAATTCAATATACAAACGATCGAAAAAGCGAAGTATGTCGCTTGTTAAATCTAACACTGATTTTACCGCTTTTGATCGTAATTGATATTTTCCTTTCTCCTCAACACTAATTTTTTTATTCTTCATGACTTCATTAAAGAAGTCAACACATTTGCCCTTTTGAGAATAAATACTTACTTTATTTAGGCCGTTAATCTCTTCAGGTAAAACGCCTTTCCCCTTTAAGAAAATCAGCCCTAATGTTGACAAACTAATTACATCTTCAGATTTAATTTTCCCTGCATCTCCCGTTTTCCAAATAATCTCAAACTCCTCGTCTAAATTTCCCTTTAAGTAATCGTAAAAGCCTACTTGATTTCCTTTTGCAGTTTCCTTTAATTGAACGTTGTTATTTCTGGCAGAACATATTTCAGAAATAAAATCATAAAACTCATCTACTGCTCCATCTTCCGAATTTGGCGTAATGATCTCTATTGGAATTGAGAACTTAAATTCGTCTTTTCTACTTTCATATCTCGTCAAAATCTCTTCATAATTTTCATTCCAGAATTCTTTGCAGCTGACCCAATCTTTTATTTTGACATCAAAAAGCTGCTCTATTAAATAAATTGCAACCGCAAACGTGTTGTGACCGCCATCCATAATCCCCTCATAATCTAAATTACCGAGAGAAATGCGGACGCGGTTCCGTTCTAATAATTCGCAAGTTTCTGTAGCGAGCAAAATTCCTTTGGATTTAAACCAAAATAACTCTGGACTAAATTCCAATGTCTCAAGTATGCTTTTAGTAATCGGATTAACTGTAGCAATTCTTGGATTAACCTTGTTGTCTGCCTCCTTTAATAGCTTAATGAAGCTGAGTGGAGAGATGCTTGAAACTAATTTCTGAATTTTTAATCCCTCTAATGAAGCCTGAAGGCTATGAGGGTGATCTAATTTTAAGATTAAACTACTCATGATTAATATTTATTTAATCGGAACGAAGAAAATAATTAAATAAATATTATGAAGAAAAGAGATTAGGCTCGTTCCTTTACCAAATGACTTTTCGATCATAATACCTCGCATCTATCCAGACGCTTTTCCATTTTACCAATGGAGCTTATAATCCAATAAGCAGTGCAAACGTATTGATATTTTCTTTACGTCCCAAAATTATTTGTCTTTATACCAATATTTGTGTTGAGTTATCGGCATCTTTCTTCCATAGTTCTTCGAACCAACAACTGAAAAATGGATTAACTTTCGAGTGAAAGTTTCGAGTGAATATTAATACTTAGCGCATGGATGCAAAACCACGAATCGACAAAGACACTTTTATAGAGATTCTGCAGGACAAACCACTTTTGGATGCGGATGATCTTCTAATCTTTCAGACAATTTATTCTTTAGAAAAACAAGAAGCATCTGCAACAGATCTCGCTAGAATTATTGGATGGAAGGATAAAGCTGCTGTTGTTGGAAGAATCGCTGGACTTGGAATGCGTATTTTAAAAAAATATGATATTAAGCAAAGTGTAAGAAGTGATGGCTCCAAAAGATATTGGGACTTCTTTTTTTCTGGCTATTATAAAGGCGATTTTTTTATTTGGAAACTTAAACCTGAATTGAAGGAAGCATTGGAGGAATGTGGTTTAGTTGCCAGCATTAGACCCATCTCATTACAAAGAGCTTTTTTGTTTGCATGGAATCCTGATAATTGGGATTGGAAAGACCTTAATGAGAACATAGAAGAACTATATAAAACGGGAAAAGCGACGCAAAAATGGAGTTGTAAAAGTCATAAAAGTGTTCGACCGGGAGATAGAGCTTTCATTGTTAAACTAGGTACTAATCCTAAAGGTATTTTTGCATCAGGCAAGGTTGTTTCAGAACCTTTTCTTTCTCAACATTGGAGTGGCGAAGACAAACTTGTACCAAGAGTTGTCATTGAATTTGACATACTTCTCAATCCTGAAAAAGATCCAATACTGTTGCTTGACAATCTTAAAGCTGGTAATTTAAAAAATCAAACATGGACACCTCAAGCATCTGGAATTTCAATAAAGCCTGAAGTTCTTGGTGAACTTGAAGAAGAATGGTTTGAATTTTTGAGAAACCAAAATATTTCGCACAACCCGTTTATTGAAAACAAAGACTTGTTGCAAACATATCTTGAGGGTTCAGTAGCTCAAGTTACTCAAACGAGATATGAGAGAAATATTCATGCTAGAACTGAATGCCTCAAACATTTTGGTTATTCTTGTTTAGTGTGTGATTTCAATTTTGAGAAACACTATGGTAACATCGGCTACCAGTTTATTCATGTTCACCATTTAACCCAGATTTCCTCCGTCGGCAAAGAGTATAAAGTAAATCCAATTGATGACCTTAGGCCAGTTTGTCCAAACTGTCATGCAATGCTACATAAACAAAATCCACCTTTATCTATTGAAGAGTTAAAGGACCTTATAAAAAATAAATAGAAGTAGTATACTTGAGCAATGCTTCTGAAAAAATTAACTCCAAATGAGAAAAAAACCTGAATTACAATTTCTCCGAACTATTAAAACTGGTAAGGGCTTAGTCAAACTTGTACATACTCTTAGGAAAATTAGGTGGAAAGCAAATGCAAGTTTTAAAGGAAAAAAGCGATCAGCACTTACAAAGGCACAACGTAAATTAATTCTGGAAAAGACTAATTCAAGATGTCACGTTTGTGGAGTAGAAATTCATTTAAATGGATTTCATGCAGATCATGTAAAAACGCACAGTTCTGGTGGTGAACACAACGAAAATAATTATCTACCAAGTTGCCAGACATGTAATAGTTATAGGTGGCATTTTGCTTCTGAAGAATTACAAATAATATTGAAGCTTGGCGTTTGGGCGAAAGGAAAGATGTTACGTAATTCAGAACTTGGATTACAGATCGCAAATGAGTTCGTTAAACATGAGATGAATGTTAGAAAGCGACGTAAGCCAAATCACAAAAAATAACAATCATCCATTAGATTGTTTTACAAAGAGAATGTTATGTATAATATTACTTTGATCTGTACAAGACATGAAGAACTCGGCAAATGCAATTCATCTGAATTGTATAAAATAATTGAGAGTATAAATCCTGAAATAATATTTGAAGAAATTCCCCCGTCTTACTTTGAAAAATATTACATAACCAAGAGTCATAAAAACTTAGAGTCCGACGTAATAAATAAGTATTTAGAGGTTTATAACGTGAAAATTTTTCCAGTCGATATTGATGTAAGACAAAAATTATCTAAATACCAAGACGAAATTTTTTTTATGTTTCTTACATTCTTTAATTATGAGGATTATAAAAAGTTAGATAATGAGAAAGAGACTTTGATAGCACAGGAAGGTTTTCATTATCTCAATAGTGATAAATTTTTGGACTTTTTAGAGAAAAAGGAGGTTATGGAAAAAAATATTATGGAATCTGAAATCGAGAAGAATAGACTACTTGATATTTACAAATTATTTCACGCAGAACAATACGATAGTCGCGAAAACGCAATGCTTCAGAATATTTACAATTACAGCAAAGGAAACCAATATAATCAAGCAGTGTTTTTAATTGGTGCCGAACATAGAAAGTCAATAATGCAAAAAATACAGGAATACGAAATCAAAGAAGAATTCAAATTGAATTGGAAATTTTACAACGGCTAAGGTTTCCTTCCGCTCGGGTCTTGTCCCACAGCCAGTACAACATAATTGAAGGAAGCTTGCAGCATCTTTCTTCTATAGTTCTTCGCAGCAAAGCCAAAATGAATTAACTTTCTGTACAAGAATTTGCGTAAAGCAGAATGTTGGCCGTAATTTTATAGCCCTTCATCAAACCATCTTCTCAACCTAAACTTTTCATTATGCGACACATTATCTTGTTTGCTTTAGTTGTGACCCTGTTTTCTTGTGGACAAAACAGCACAAAACAAAAAGAATTAGAGCTTAAAGAAAAAGAGCTTGCCTTGAAAGAAAAGGAACTACAGCTTAAAGAGAAAAGCGCAACAAATGACACTTCAAGTTCGATTTCGGCAATTCAAAATAAGAATAATACACAATCGACGACCGCTAACCAAGATACTGCCAAAGCAATACTTCCTGCAGACACGAAAGTTTTGATGCTTAAAAGCCCAACCTTCTATTTTGGTGATGTTGCCCATTTAACATTTAGAGATTCCAAAACGAATAAAGAAGATGAATATGAATGGGTAGGTGAAATTCCTGCCATTAAAGAAATAATGAACAAATGTGAAGGCCATGAAGGCTGCCCTGCATTGAAAGGACAAACTTATAGTGTAACTCTAAAGCACAAACTTATGGATGTTCTTGAATACAACGGAGAAAGTGGTGCAATGGAGAAAACAGGTAAAAAACAAAAACGCTGGATTATTGTTGATGCAAAGAAAATAGCAGCACCGTAACGAAGAAAAAAAACTACATCCAACAGTCACATTTGTTCTCAGCCTTGCGTCGTGTCCGTAACAAAATAAAACGCCCCGATGTCGCCCCACGCATCGGAATGAATATCATAATGGTTATCATAATATCAGTATCCGGTTGAGTCCCTTGCGGAGGCTCATCGCCGAAGAGTTGGTTTGAAATTTAGTGGCACTTAAGGAAGGAAATTTTATCTTAAATTTGAAGATCCTGATTTCAAAAACCTATTTAAAATTAATTCTTATGAAACCGGTAAAATGCATTATTCGCATTGCATGTTTGTTTTTCTTCCCTTATAACGAACTATACAGTCAAAGCCTTTCAAATTTTGTTTCTGTAAATCCTACGGCTCAAACAAGCAATTTTATATTTCCATCTGCTACACACCGGTTTCAAAAAATTATGGAACATGGCGATCCACTTCCTGTTGGCACCATGATGGATAATTTTGATTTTACAGGTTATATGCCAATTGCAGGATCCTCAACAAATGGTTACCTGAGTATTAATCATGAATTAACACCCGGTGGTGTTACAGCCATGAATGTTTCTTTTAATCCAATCACCAAACTCTGGAATAAAAACGGGGCAACAGCATTAAATTTTGCTTCCGTTGCAGGTACGGCCAGGAATTGTTCCGGCGGTTTAACTCCATGGGGGAATATCATAACCTGTGAAGAAGTAATTTCAACTGCTGATGTAAATACAGATGGTTATAATGACCTGGGCTGGCATGTAGAAATTAATCCTTCTACTAAAACAGTTGTAAGAAAACTATGGGCCATGGGATGCGGAGCTAAAGAAAATATTGCCATTCATTCAAACAGGAGAACGGCTTATTTTGGCAATGATGCAAATCCCGGTTACCTGTATAAGTTTGTTGCCACTGCAATGGATGACCTGTCTGCCGGATCATTGTATGTATATACAGGACCCAAAACAGGAAATGGCAATTGGGTGCTGATAAATAATACGACCCAGGCTGACAGGAATAATACAATGACATTGGGTGGTGCTGCAGGTGCTACAGCTTTTAACGGAATAGAAGATGTAGAGATTGGCCCCGACGGAAAAGTATATTTTTCCGTAAAAGGTGAAGACAGGGTATACCGGTTATTGGATGCTGATCCCATTTCCGGAACCACTACTTCTGCAATGGAAACTTTTGTAGGTAATGCATCCTATAATATTACTCATGCAGGTGGAACCGTTCTCACTCCCTGGGGAACCGGAAATGATAACTTAGCATTTGATGAGCAAGGTAATTTATGGGTTCTTCAGGATGGTAGCAATAACTATATCTGGGTAGTGATGAGTAACCATACACAGGCCGCTCCCAATGTAAAATTGTTTGGAATTGCCCCTGCAGGATCGGAACCAACGGGCATTACTTTTTCGCCTGATTATAAGTTCCTGTTTATGTCATTTCAGCATCCGACTGCATCTAATAATTCAGATCTTCAAATTGATGCTGCCGGAAACAGCATTGGCTTTGAAAAAGATATTGCTATCGCAATAGCATTAAACAGTAATCTTGGATGTATTAATGGTGATGGTTGCTTTGTTACAAATAATACTAATAATGTCGGTGTTGGTACAGATAGCCCAAAGGCAAAATTGCAGGTAAGAAATGGTGATGTATCATTAGAAACACTTGGTACAGGAGTTATTCTAAAATCTCCTAATGGTAATTGCTGGAAAATTACAGTTAGCAATACAGGAGTGATCTCTTCTGTGGCTGTACCTTGCCAGGAATAAAACTGATGCTAACGCATTTGAAAAATCATTTTCCGTTGGCCGGGGTCTTGCCCCACAACCAGCACAACCTAAATGAATGAAGAAAGCAGGCCCCGGGAGCTTAGGTATCGTAGCTTTCTTCCATAGTTCTCTGCACCAGGAGCTGGAAAAGTTGAAATGCATTTATTTATTCTGTACAACTTACAATTGGAAATCATTAACTTTCTGTACAAGAACTTTCGCTAAGCAGAGAGTTAGCAGAAAATTATTCGGAATTATGCTTGGGATTTTCAATTAAATTGACTTTCCCTTAAACAATTTTTTATGAAAGAGAAAACAAAAGGATTCGGTCGCAGGAACTTTATTAAAACAACGACATGTTTTACAACTGGACTAACTGGAATAGCATTTTTTCCCCAACTAAACCTGGCCATGGATAAAACTCCAGAGGAAAGCATTTATATAATAGGGCCTAAAGAAGGATTTTCTCCACAGATCGGAACACTTGTTTCTATGATGAATTTGATGCGAATTGTGGTTTTACGTTCAGCTACAAATATGACAAAGGAAGATCTTGATTATTTGCATGACTTAAAGGCAAACACTATTGGTGCCATGCTTTTACACTTAGCTGCAGTAGAGTATTCGTACCAGCAGAATACTTTTGAAGGGCGTAATTTCCAGTTTGATGATAATGAAAAAGCCAAATGGGGTGCCGCTCTTAACCTTGGGGATGAAGGTCGTAAAATAATTAAAGGAAATGATCTTGATTATTACCTTAACATTTTAAAAGAGACTCGTGAAAAAACAATAGCTGAGTTTAAGAAACGTGATGATGAGTGGTTAATGAAAGTAGACCCTCATGGTTTTGCAAACCAGCCTACAAATAATTACTGTAAGTGGTTCCATGTATGCGAACATGAATCGAATCACAATGGACAAATTAAGTGGATAAAAAGCAGACTGCCGGGAGCTAAGGCAGGTAATGATTGAAAATGTATATCTCAGCCTTGGTTCGTGTCCGTAACAAATAAACGCCCTGATGCATGTCCCCACGCATCGGAACGAATTTCATGATGGAAGATCATTTCAATGGCGCAGGTGCATCAGTAAACTTTTTATGTGCACCAGTTAATTTACCAATATAATACGTAGCAGGAATAATTACTTTTCTTACAACAGCAGGTATGTCACCTGTAGCAAATTCAGATCTGTAATACATCGTAAGAAAAGCGATCCTTTTTATTTCAGGACGATCATGTTTTCCTTCATCTAATGCCTTGTAAACCCCTTCCAAAAAATATTCAATATTATTAGCAGGCTTTACCCATCCTTTCACATGTAATTCATCTTCGCCGGCGTTCCAGAATTTATGCCAGGTGCCACGCATAAAAGTTACAGTTTCACCTGGACCATAATAAACGGGTTCCTTTCCAGGTATCAAGATTCCCATTTTACCACTGATAACTGTGAGACTTTCTTCTTGCTTCCAGTGAACATGAATAGGAGGACCTGCCTTTGGTTCGACAAAACCCTCAGTTATTAATTTATCGCCATCAGGTTCTTTTATCCGTTCTACAAAGACCAGCTTCTCTCCAAATTTATTTTCAATCGTGTGTGGGTATTGATACATAAATGGTGGTTTTGGTTAGTTCAAAAGTAAGGAATAACTGCGTTTTGTTCATTGACAGAAGACTCGTCATGAATTATTGAGCTATAATTATATCTGCCGAAAAATGATCCATAAATGAATGAAGAAGGCAGCAGCATTAGTTATCCAAAGTAGAGTGCATTATTGTCCCCCGCTGGCGGGGGAAGTACTTCAATCATAAACCCAGTTACAAATTGGGGTGGACTTTAATCGCCGCATTTAGTCCACCCCAATTTGATAAAGCATGAGAATCGACTATCCGGCCCCCGCCAGCGGGGGACATTATCAGTCTTATTTTAGTAAGGCGTAAAATACAGAAGACAATGCACAGTCTGAATTTCGAATAGCGTTAAAACTACTTACCCAATTTCTTTTCAACCCAATCCTCCAAATAACTATACACAGCATTAATATTCTCCAACACTTCTTCATTAGTAAACCGAAGAACTGTAAAGCCAGCTTCTTCCAATGCCTTCTGTCTTATTTTATCATTCTTAGTAATTTCTTCCAGTTGATGAATACTTCCATCCACTTCAATTATAAGCATTAACTCTTTGCACATGAAATCCGCAATATAAATTAACACTGACCGTTGCCGTCTGAACTGGAAACCTTTCATTTTCCCTGCACGCAAAACATATTTCCATAAACAAGCTTCTGCTTTGGTCATTTCTTTACGTAAGCGATTAGCATACGGTTGAAGATTCTTATTGTAGTAATGATTGCTGTGTCCGTCGGTCATGTATTAAAATTACAATTATGTTGAAGATTTCCATCCGCCCAGGGTCTTGCCCCACAGCCAGTACAACAATGAAGAAATGGCTAAATCAACTTAATTAAGGTAAATGAAAATAAATGTCTGATAAATGGTAAGCTGCATTAGCAAATGATGGCTTATCTGTCCGCCGGGGTCTTGCCCCACAGCCAGTACCCGATTTTTTTTGATAGTTTGTAAATCTTAGAATATGTAAAACTATAGACGAATTTGTACTAATAAATATGTAGCAGTTCCAGTAGTCCAAATGGATCATCCATCGTCTCTAAAAGATCCTTATTGTGTTTTATCATCTTGCTTCGCATATATACACGGAGCCATTGCTTATACATGTATAGTTCGTAACGATTGAGCATTTCCGGAAGAGGCAGATTGCGCTGTCCTATAAGTCCGGCCAGATGTATTGCAGATTCTAAGCCCAGCGAAATCGATTGAAAATAGGGAGAGCCGAGGGCAGCATCGCCAACCACAAATACCGGTGAAGTGTTGAACGGGTGCTCATTGCCCCCTTCAGCAAGCCATTTCCGATTAGTTGCGTTATTAGCTCTATACAGGTTCAATGGAATTCGAACTATATCCAGGTCGCCAATTAATTCTCCATGAGTTTCCTGTTTTATCTTGTCGATAAAGTTGTCCATTGATCGAGCAACCTGGGGGAAGTGTATACGAAGCCACTGACCATCGAATGTTGTCGGCATCGACTCGTAATCTTTGGGCGTTATTTTAACAATGCCAGAAACAAAAGTGATATTACCATCGTAACACACACGATCAACGGCAGGAATAAATTTATAATGTAGGTTTCCTGCATTCTTGTAGTATTTACAGTGCTCGTTACATTGGTATTCCTGGCCGTACAGGAAAGTGATAACAATTGCATATTCAAGTTGAATGTTGAATGTGTTGGCGTCTTTGTTGCCAATAGCCGGACCAGGTGAAAGGTGATCCCTTAGTAGTGACTTACAACCGGAACAGTCGATCAGTATATCTCCCGGCTTAAGCAATGCTATTGCCTGCTCCGCAGTCAGATTCGTTACAATCCGTTCCACATTATTTGAACCGCGGTTGTCGATGAGGTCACTGAGTCCTTGTTCGATAGAATTAAGTGGTGCGAACCCCTTAACCCATTCATGGAGAAGTGACATCAGGTCCTCCGGGATAGTTCGCCTGAATGCAAGTGTTTCCTGAATTTCGGCAATATCAAATACGGCTGCCAGATTCTCGGCATCAATATGATCGGCACAATAGCTATCCACTGAATCAGCAGTAAGGAATGAAGAGAGCTTAACCATCCGCGTACGGGTATAATTCGGTCTCTTTTCGTATAAGCGAACGGAGAACTCTTCCATTGTTTGAAATAAGGCAGTGATCATAAGACCAACCGGTCCTGCGCCAATTACATGAACCCGGCCTCCGGAAGAAACGTTTGACTGGTTTGCGAAACCTGATTCTGTTATTGATTTCACGAGTTGTTATTATTAAGTGTGTTCAATGGGAATGAGTCAGCAAGCAATTTTTATTACAATATAGCACAAATAAAGCCAATGAAACATTGGCTTTATTTGTTTAAAATCAGTTTTAAAGGCATATGATCTTATACTGTTTCAGCCACCAAAACTGGCATTGAAACAGTAATAGGTTCAAGAACCGTGTGTTTTTCTTTTGCGATCTTTTGAATTATATCCGGGTTACTCAAAACAGCTTGCATGGCTTCCACATCAAAAACTTCTGCAATCAAAACAACCGAGTTTGGATCGTTCGTATCCTGTAAAGTTTCAAACCCGGACGCAAATTTTGAGAATATCTCAACCCGATCCTCGTGTCCTTTCAACCATCTATCGATGTTACCTACTTTGTGACGAATTACAATCGTTGTCATTTTTTTCAATTTAGTATTGGTGCTTACTCTAAACAGTTTTCAGCTTCCCTGTTGCCTACTTTATTTTTAAAGTCGTTGTTCGGCACTTTCGACTTTATCGATCAAAACATCATTTCAATTTTTTTTTGGTTAATACATGCAATCTACTTTGAAGCTAGGGGCAGCTCCAATGACATTTAACAAAAAAAAAGCTTGATAAATATCAAGGCCTTATTGGTGAAGCATTTGTTTCCTGATACGACTCAATGTTTCGGGAGAAACACCCAGGTAAGAAGCGATCATATGAAGAGGTACACGATTAATGAATGAATGATATTGGTTGACCAGCCGTTGATATTTTTCCTCTGCGGTTAATCCAATTGTAATTGATACTCTACGTTGCAATGCAACATAGGCATCCTGGAATAGTATCCTGTAATATGTCTCATATTTAGGTATTTCACCTAAAAGTTTGAAATGATCCTGCCGTTCAATAGTGAGCACATCACTATCCTCCAGGGCCTCGATATTCATTTTTGATGGCTCACCGGTTAGAAAACTATACAGGTCACCGATCCACCAGCCTTCAAATGCAAATTGGATCACATGCTGTGTGCCTTTATCATTAATAGTATAAGAATACAACGCACCTTTTTCAATAAAAGTTGATCTATTGCAAACATCACCTTCCTGCAATACATATTGTCTCTTCCTTATTTTTTTGGGAACAAAATTATCCTTGCATTTCTGCAAGTCTTCTTCACTAAAAGATGCTTTAGCCAGAAGTGATCTTGTCAATACTTCATACATGATAGCTAAAAGATAAGAAAATTGATCTAGACTTTAAAATATGTCATTCCCCGTCTGTCCTTAGTGTTCTCATTTGTTTTCAGTATAGTTGTTCGCGGCTATAACCAAAAATCATTATCTTCCTCTCCTAGAAATTGCTTAAGCAAAGATTTTACGATTGAGGCCATAGAAAAGAATATCAGTTTTACATCTTTAAAAAAATAAAAACTATGGCAAAATCAAAAACAATCGTACTCATTCACGGAAATTTTGTGAACAACAGCAGTTGGACAGAATGGAAACACTACTATGAACAAAAAGGATACAATGTTTATACTCCTGCAAACCCCGGGCATGAGGGGAATCCTGCTGAATTAAGAGCAAAAGTTCATCCTGACCTCGTTAAGATGGGTTTCATAGATATTGTAAACAATATCGCTCAATTAATTGATGGCTTACCTGAAAAGCCATTAGTTATTGGTCACTCTATACAAGGATGCAAATAGCCGGGTTGATGTAAAAATATTTGAAGGCAAAAGTCATTTCATTTGCGGGGAGCCAGGTTGGGAAAAGATAGCCGATCATGTTTTAGATTGGTACGAAAAACTCTAATACGTCTGTAAAGCAGAGTGCACATTGTCCCCCGCTGGCGGGGGAAGTACTGCGATTTAAATGAAATTATAAATTAGGGGTGGACAAGACATTCCTCATAATTTGTAATTTCAGTCTGTGAATAGCAAGCACGACAATCATTTTTACAATAAGAATTTGCAGCCTTACGCCAATCGTCTACGTAAAGAGATGATCCCGATAGCTATCGGGACAGAAGCTTGTTTGTGGAAGTATGTTTTACGGGCAGGTAAAATGAAAAATTTTCAATTCAGGCGTCAAAGAACAGTATTGAATTACATCGCGGATTTTATGTGCAAGGAATTAATGTTGATAATTGAAGTAGATGGAATAACTCATCACTCGGAAGAAGCTATTAAAAAAGATGAGACCAGGCAAAAGGCGTTAGAATCGGCTGGCTTTACTGTGCTTCGTTTCAGTGATGAAGAAGTATTGAATCAAATTCGGGCAGTGTATAATTATCTCGAAGATTGGATTGAAAAGAAAATTGATCCGCAAGTTTAGTCCACCCCCATTTGAAAATTTAAAATGATCGTCCATCCGACCCCCGTCCCGATAGCTATCGGGAGGGACATTATACAGTCCTATTTTGTACTACATAGTTCTTCGAAGCAACAACTGTAAATGAATTAACTTCCTGCTCCATCAACATAAAACAAGCACCACCAATTATGGAAGTACATGCCCACACTCACACCGCAAGAAAAAAATGGACACATTATTTCTGGGAATTCTTAATGTTATTCCTTGCTGTGTTCTGTGGCTTCCTGGCAGAAAACTATAGGGAGACAATTATTAATAAAGAAAAAGCACATCACTATATACAAAACCTGGTGGCTGATCTGAAGGCTGATACTGCTGATGTTAATTTTGCCATTTACTATAACCAGTTATGGAGCGATCACCTGGACAGTGCTCTGCAAATACCAATTGACCGTTTAAAAAATATAAACACTCAGGATACTTTTTTTTATCATTTCCTGCCATATTATAGCTGGTTGCAAGTTTTTATCCAAAACGATAATACGATCACACAATTGAAAGCGGGAGGATTTAATTTTATCAGGAATGAGAAAGTAGTTGATTCGATAAACCTGGTTTATAATTTTTACCGGAATATAGTTTTTAATAATGAATATTATAATACCTGCTCTTGGGATATTACTCGCAAAGCACAGGAGTTAATGGATATGCCGACTCCTTCATTAACAATTGAAGAAAATATTCCAAAGCAAGTTCTTCAAAACAAGGAAGTCTTTATTAAATATGATATGCCGGCGATACGTCAGCTTTACAGTATGATAAGAAATGCAAAGGGAGCTATGGCGACTTCTATACTTTTTGAAAAACAATACCGTGAAAAAGCGGTAAGATTGCTAACCTATCTTCAGAAGGAATATCACCTGGATTGAAAAGCTCCGTCCGCCGGGGGGCTTGCCATACAGCCAGTACAACATAAATGAATGATGAGGACAGTTTTTTTCTTCTTTTGTTCTTCGCACAAAAACAAAAAATGAATTAACTTTCTTTACAAAACTTTCGCAAAGCTGCGGGTTAGCGGTAATTTTAAAATCACTAATAAAAATAGAATCATATGAGAAAAATAATTTCATTTATGCACATATCGCTTGATGGTTTTGTAG